>JAYWBE010000342.1:0-11963 GCA_043781715.1 Gemmatimonadaceae bacterium | reverse complement strand
ACAGCCAGAAAGCGATCATCATCGGCAGCAAGGGCGCGCAGATCCGCAGCATTGGCGAGGCGGCGCGCAAGAAAATCGAAGCATTCCTCGGCGCCAGGGTGTATCTCGATCTCTGGGTCAAGGTGCTCGCCAACTGGCGCAAGAACCCGGGCAGTCTCTCACGATTCGGCTATCAACTCGCTACAGGAAAAAGCAAATGAGCTTGTCGGCGCGTCTCCTCGAAATTCTCGTCTGCCCCAAATGCAAGAGCGATCTCGAGTATCGCGAATCGGAGCAGGCCCTTCTCTGTGACAAGTGCCGGCTGCGCTACGCCGTGCGTGACGACATCCCAATCATGCTGATCGATGAGGCGACTCCTTTTTAGCGCGGGATTGTCGGCGCTCCTCGCCGGACACGCAGGGGCTCAAGGGCCGACGGGGAGCGAAGGCTCGCTCTTTCTGCTTCTGCCAACGGGAGCGCAGGCCGTCGGCATGGGTGAGGCGATGGTCGCGGCAAAACCGGGCAGCGAAGGGATCTGGTGGAACCCGGCATCGATCGCCGACCAGGACAAGCGGGAGCTGGCGATCCACCACTCGAAGACCGTAGCCGGCGTTGGCGACGCTCTGACGTTCGTCCTGCCGACGCGCTCGTACGGGACCGCGGCGCTTTCGCTCAACATCCTCAACCTCGGCGACCAGCAAGTGACCGACGGGCTGGGCGACGTCGTCGGCGTCATCTTTCCGCGAGATGTGGTGCTTGCGGGCACATACGCGGCGAGCGTGACAAAGCGACTGAAGGCGGGGCTCAACTACAAAGTGGTGCAGATCCGCTTTGACTGCTCCGGCGAATGCAGCAGCGTTGGTCCCGAGGTTACGAGCTCGCGGGCCGTTGACCTCGGCGCGCAATACGAGATCGAAGCCGGGGCGCCGCTCACGTTCGGGGCCGCAATTCGCAATCTCGGGGGAAGGCTCAATTCCAGGGAAACCAACCGGCGCGATCCGCTTCCGACGCAGGTCGAGCTCGGCGCGATGTATCGCCTCAGGTTTCTCGATCATTATGTGAAAGACACGGAGCTTCGCGCAGCGGGGAGCTATATCAACTCGCGGGAGTTCGGAGGGAAATCAGTCCGCGTCGGAACGGACGTCATGTATCAGGGCAAGGTGCACCTGCGTGCCGGCTTCGTCGGGCACGACCGGCGGGGAGATGCCAGCGCTGCTCTCGGCCTCGGTCTGCAGAGCGGAGGATTCGTGTTCGACATCGCGCGGACCTTCGGCGGAATCCCGGCCGACAACGGTCAGTCGCCGGTTTACGTCTCGCTCCGCTACCTATTTTGACCTGGCGGATGTACTCGGGGCCGGAATGGGGCTCGAGGCCGCGCCGATGAAAATCCTCTACGCTCTCCTCTTCTTCGTTCCCATTGCAATCGGGGCGAGAATTGCCGGGGCGCCTCCGATCGCGGTTTTCATTCTGAGCGCACTCGCCATCATCCCGCTTTCAGGCGTTCTGGGTGCCGCAACCGAGGCCGTAGCTGAGCACACCAGTCCGGCGATCGGCGGCGTACTGAGCGCGACGATGGGGAATCTGGCCGAGCTGATCATCGCCGGGGTGGCGCTCAGGGCGGGGTTGATCGATCTGGTCAAGGCATCGATCACCGGCTCCATACTGGGCAATCTCCTCCTCGTCCTCGGGATCGCGCTGTTCGCCGGCGGGCTCAAGTTCAAGGTGCAGAAGTTCAACCGGAACCTGGCGGGGTCGAGCACGACTGTGCTCCTCATCGCCGTGTTCGGGCTGGTGGTACCGGCGCTCTTTTACGGGCTGCACCCGGACCCGCAGAGGGCGGCGACGGTGCGAATGTCCCACTACGTGGCGTGGCTTCTGATCGCCGGCTACGTGGCCTGGCTGGTCTTTTCCCTCTGGACGCACTCCTCCTCGTTCACGAGTGATCATGGTCCAGGCGTGACTGTAGCCCCAAAATGGTCGTCAAAGAAGGCAATGGGAATCCTGCTTGCCGCTGCCGTCACTATCGGCGTGGTGGCGGAGGTTCTCGTTTCGGCTACTGGGGAGGCGGTGAAGGTGCTGGGCCTGTCCGAGTTCTTCGTCGGACTGATCCTGATTCCGATCATCGGCAATGCAGCCGAAAACAGCTCGGCAATCATCATGGCGATGCGGAACCGCATGGACCTCGCGCTCAACATCGCCATCGGCTCCAGCATCCAGGTGGCGCTGCTGATCGCGCCGCTGTTGGTTCTTCTCGGGATGGTGTTCCACCAGCCGATGGATCTCGCCTTCACCACCATGGAGGTGGCGAGCATCGCATTGGCTGTTTTAGTAACGTCCTCCGTGATCAGGGACGCGGAAACGAACTGGCTCGAGGGAGCCTTGCTTCTACTCGCGTATGCTGTGCTCGCAGTTGCGTTCTTTTTCTTCTGACAGACCGGAATCATCGTCCACCCGGAAAGCCAACGATTTGCAGCAGCCAAACGCGATACACTTCTCACCTGACGGTGCTTCTCTCCCGGCGCACGTAAGCGCCTGGATCGGAGCGCAGCAGGCTTCGGTCGTCACTCTCAGCTCGGCTGACGAGCTGATGTCGATCGGCCTGCGCGCGCGTCCGCGCTTCGTCGTGTTTGACGCGCGCCGGGAGGCGGGACCGGTTCTCGCCGCCGTTCACAGGTTGAAGAAGGATTCCTACACGGCTGTCGTGCCCTGCGCGGTGCTGTGTGGCAAGAAGAACGAGGAGCTGTCACAGGCGTTCGATGCTGGCGCCGACGAAGTCATTCGCGACGGAATGCAGGCGCAGGAAGCGGTGCGCCGCCTGACGGCAATGCTGATCCGGTCGGAGCGCGACCTGATCGTGCATCCATCGACCCGCCTCGCCGGGACGTCCGCGATCGAATCCGAGATCGGCCGGCGCCTCGCGCTTGGCGACGCCTTCGCCGTCTGCTACGCCGACCTCGATCACTTCAAGGAGTTCAACGATCGTTACAGCTACAACGAGGGCGATCGCGTGATCCGGATTCTCGCCAAGCTCCTTCACGACGTCGTGAAGGGAACTTGCGGCGAAGACGGATTCATCGGGCATATCGGCGGCGACGACTTTATCTTCATCATACCTTACAATTCGATTCCGTCGGTGTGCGGAGAGATCGTGGCGACTTTCGACCTTCTCGCACCTTACCAGTATTCGGAGCAGGACAGGCGCGCCGGCTACTTTTTCGGGAAGGACCGGAGAGGGCACCTAGATCGGGTTCCGCTGATGACGCTCTCGATCGGAGTGGTAACCAATCTCCGGCGAACATTGACCTCCGCCCGCCAGGCGAGCCAACTTGCGACCGAGATGAAAACGTACGCCAAGAGCCTTCCTGGCTCAGTTTATACTGTTGACAGACGCAGCGATGAGCGTGTAACGCCGCAGGAGCCGCTGCCGGCGATTCGCGATGTACGCACGATCGGAGAGAATGAATGAACGTCAGCTGCCCGGATTGTCGCTCCATCTTCCGAGTGGATCCCGCCAGGGTTCCTCCCTCGGGTGTGCGCGCGCGGTGTTCGGTGTGCAGCGGTGTCATCTCCATTCCCGCACCGACCGGCCAGACGACGGCCCCCGGCGGAGGCGGCCGCCCGGCAGCCCCGCCTCCGGAATCCGGATCTCAGGATCGCCCGCGCTCTGCGCCTGCTGGTCAGGGCGATTGGGATCCGCCGCCGTTCGGCTCCGCATCGCAGCGTGCTCCCGCCGCTCCTCAAGCGCAGCGTCCGGCCCCGCCGCCTCCTCCGCCCCGCACTGTGGAGAATCCCGTAGCGCCCCGGCCGAGACCAGAATCGATCGAGCGAGCTTCGGTAACGGCGACGGCGACACCTCCATCGCCTTCGACCGGACTGCCTGAGTTCACTCCGCGCTCTCCATCTCCGCCAGTCGGTCCGCCTGCTTCGCCAGGGGCCCCAGGGCCAACGGCGCCCCCGTTCGTTCCGTCAGGGTCTCCATCCAGACCTCCGACGACCCCGCGTCCATCAGCCAAGCCAACCGGTGCAACCCCCGCAGCGGGCGATGGCGGTCCCCGACGTCCACTAAATCCGTTTCTCTCCAAGGATCCAAACCAGCGCGCCAAGAGGCTCGCGCGCGCTCTGGTCTCGGACATCATCACCTACCATCCCGCCAAGCACGCGGAAGGCCTCCGCGACGGAACGCTCAAGCAGCTCTTTCGAGAGGAGATAAAAAAGAGCTTCGAAGAGTATATTGCGCAGGTAGGTCAGCAGCTGGCGGAGAGCACCACTTACTTTCAGGAAGCACTGAACGAAGTGCTGGGTGCCGGCAAGAAAATCTTCTAGGCCTCGGGGGCCCGGGCAAATGGCGGAAAGCGAACGCGGTCGCGGTCTGAAGCAGAGCAGAGAGCGACTGGCCGAGCTGCGGAGGTATCTTTGACATCGACGGCAAGCGCGCCCGCCTGAGCGCACTCGACGCCGAGATGGCCGACCCTGGCTTCTGGAACAACCAGGAGAAGGCGCAAGCGACGCTGCAGGAAGTGAAGTCGCTTCGCAATTGGCTCGACCCCTACGATAAGCTGAGTGGCCGCGTCGACAGCGCGCTCGAGCTCGATGAGCTCCTGCAGGACGACTCCGAGCCCGAGATGGAGCGAGAGCTCGACGCCGAGATCTCGCGCGTCCGCGACGACGTCGAATCGTTCCAGGTGAGATCGCTGCTCCGCGGTCCTGACGATTTTCGCTACGCGCAGCTCGAGATCAGCGCCGGCGCCGGCGGAACGGAAGCGCAGGACTGGGCGCAGATGCTGATGCGGATGTACATCCGGTGGGCCGAGCGGCGCGGCTTCGAGGTCGGCGTGCTCGACGAGAGCGAGGGCGAAGAAGCGGGGATCAAGGGTGCAGTGCTCGAGATCCGAGGACACTACGCATTCGGATTCCTGCGACCTGAGACGGGGGTGCACCGCCTCGTTCGAATCTCACCTTTCGATGCGAATGCGCGACGCCATACGAGCTTTGCGTCGGTGTTCGTCTACCCGGTCGTGAACGAAGAGATCAACATCGAGATTCGCGACGAGGATCTGCGGATCGACGTCTATCGTGCCTCGGGCGCCGGCGGACAGCACGTGAACAAGACGAGCTCCGCCGTCCGCATCACGCACCTCCCGACAGGGACCGTTGTCGGCTCGCAGGCGGAGCGGTCGCAATTCAAGAACAAGGCGACCGCGATGAAGATGCTGAAGAACAAACTCTACCAGGCGGAGGTCGAGAAGCGGGACGCGCACAAGGCGGAGCTGGACGCGACGAAATCCGACGTGAGCTTCGGCAGCCAGATCAGGAGCTACGTTTTCCAGCCGTACACCATGGTGAACGACCATCGCACCGAGCTCAAGATCCCCGACGTCCAGAAAGTGATGGATGGCGGGATCGATCCGTTCATCGAGGCGTACCTGAAGCAGGGCGGCGGCTCGACCACGGCGGCAGCGTGACCGACGAGCTGAACTTCGTTCTACAGGCGCGTCGCGAGAAGCTCGAGGCGCTGGAGGCGGCCGGCGTAGCGCCGTACGCGTACGGCTTCGATCGCCGGCACTCGGCGAGCGACGCGCAGTCGCTCCTCGGCTCCGCCGAAGAGGGGCCGGCCGTGAGCCTCGCCGGCAGGATCGTCGCGTGGCGCTCGCACGGCAAGACGACGTTCGCGCACCTCGCCGATTCCACCGGAAAGATTCAACTCTATTTCAAGAAGGATCAGCTGGGCGAGAAGATGTATTCGCTGCTCGCGCTTTTTGATCTCGGCGACATCATCGGCGTGCACGGTCCGCTCTTCCGCACTCGCACCGGTGAAGTCACGGTGCGCGTGGACCGGGTCGAGATCCTGGCGAAATCGCTCCGCCCGCTGCCATTCGGCAAGGAAGAAGAGGTCAACGGGCAGATCGTTCGCCACTCCGGATTCGCCGATCCGGAGCAGCGTTATCGACAGCGCTACGCGGATCTTGCGGTGCATCCCGAGGTTCGTGCTCTGTTCGTCGCGCGGTCGCGCCTGACGCGTGCGATCCGCTCGTTTCTCGACGAGCGGGATTTTCTCGAGGTGGAGACGCCGATTCTTCAGCCCCTTTACGGGGGAGCCGCGGCGCGTCCGTTCACCACGGTTCACAACGCGCTCAACATGCCGCTCTATCTGCGCATCGCCGACGAGCTCTATCTCAAGAGACTCGTGGTCGGCGGGCTGGAGCGCGTGTACGAGATCGGTCACGACTTCAGGAACGAGGGAATCGATCGCACGCACAATCCCGAGTTCACGATGCTGGAGTTCTACCAGGCGTACGCCGACTACACGGCGATGATGGATCTGGTCGAACAATTGCTCGAGAGAACGGCGGAGGCTGTCCGCTCGGTGCCGGAGCTCGCCGCGAACGTTCCCACGTTTCGGCGGCCCTTCCCGCGCGTCGAGTGGATTCCTTCGCTCAACGCCGCGGCTGGCGTGGACGTGACGGCGCTCGACGATGCGTTGCTGCGCGCACTTGCGAACCGCGTCGGTGTAGAAAAACCGGAAGGCCTGAGTCGCCCGAAGCTGCTGGACGAAATGTTCCAGGCGCTCGTCGAATCGAAGCTCGTGGAGCCGACGTTCGTCGTGGACTACCCGGTGGAGCTGTCGCCACTGGCGAAGCCGAAGCGCGGAAACCCCAAGCTCACGGAGCGGTTCGAGCTGTTCGCGAACGGGAAGGAGATGGCCAACGCCTTCAGCGAGCTGAACGATCCGCTGGACCAACGTCGGCGCTTCGAGGCGCAGGCGAAGCTCCTCGCCGCGGGCGATGAAGAGGCTGCCGGCGTAGATGAGGATTATCTGCGCGCCATGGAATACGGGATGCCTCCCATGGGTGGGGTAGGAATAGGTATTGACCGGTTGTTCATGTACCTGTCCGGCGCGACGAATATTCGCGATGTGATTCTTTTTCCGACGATGAGACCAGAGTGACCAAGCTCGAGCTACAGATTGCGTGGAGATACCTGCGGAGCCGCCGAGGATCCAAGCTGCTCTCGCTGATCAGCATCATCGCCATCGGCGGAGTGATGGTGGGCGTGAGCGCGCTGATCGTGATCATAGGCGTGATGAACGGACTGCAGCACGATCTTCGTGAGAAGATCCTGGTCGGCAGTCCCGACATCCGCGTGCTCAGCTACGGTGAGGATCTCAAGATCACCGACTGGCCGCAGGTGCTGGAGAAGGTGCGGAAGCAGCCGGGCGTGGTGACGGCTGCGCCGTTCGTGCTCACCGAGGCCTTGATGACGGCCGGTCACGACTACGCGGGGGGCGTTTACGTGGTCGGTCTGCAGCCCCAGGCTCGCGGCGTGCCCGACGTGACGACGATCCGCTCGCACGCAATATCCGGAGATTTCCGTTTCGCCAGCACCGACGGACAACACCGAGGTGTCGTGCTCGGAAAGCTGCTGGCCGCGCGCTTCAACAAGTGGCCGGGCGACAGCATCAATCTTCTCTCCGCCGGCGGGGGCAAAATGAATCCCGTGACTGGCGGATTCGTTCCGCGGGTCGAGAGATTCGAGGTGACCGGAATCGTCTCGACGGGGATGTACGAATACGACAACGCGTACGCGTTTGTCGCTCTCGACAAGGCTCAGCTTCTCGCGGGGCTGGGAGCGGGAGTCACCGGCATCGAAGTGAAAACCGCCGACCGCTGGCAGGCGGCGAGCATCGCTTCGCGACTGGTCGGCGCGCTCGGGTGGCCGTACCGAACCGTGGATTGGGAAGAGCAGAATCATTCTCTCTTTCAGGCTCTCAAGCTGGAAAAGCTCGGGATGGGCGTGATTCTGCTCCTGATCGTGCTCGTCGCCGCGTTCAACATCGTGAGCACTCTGACGATGGTCGTGGCCGACAAGACGAAGGAGATCGGAATCCTGAAGGCGATGGGCATGCCGGCCCGGTCGATCCGCCGGATATTCTTCCTGCAGGGACTGGTGATCGGTGTGGTGGGGACGGTTCTGGGGCTCGTCCTCGGATTCGGCGCCGCGCTTGCCCTCGACAAGTACCAGTTCATCAAGCTCGACGCGCAGGTCTATTTCATCGACCACCTGCCGGTGTCGACGCAACCGACGGACGTCATGTGGATCGTAATCGCGAGCATTGCCATCGCGGCGATCGCCACGGTGTATCCATCGGTGCAGGCATCGAGACTGTTTCCGATCGAAGCGATCAGGCACGAATGACGATGACCGTACTCGAGGCGCACGACGTCTACAAGACGTACATCGGCGGAGATGGGAACGTCCTCCACGTTCTGAACGGTGTCAACCTTTCAGTTCAGCGCGGTGAGATGATCGCGATCGTCGGCGCCAGCGGCGCCGGCAAGAGCACTCTCATGCACGTGCTCGGGGCGCTGGACAAGCCGACGCGCGGCTATGTGGTGATCGGAGGTGAGCCCGTTCACGGACGCGACGAGACGGAGCTGGGCCGGCTCCGGAATCGCACCGTCGGCTTCGTGTTCCAGTTTCACCACCTGTTGCGTGAGTTCTCGGCGCTCGAGAACGTGATGATGCCGCTCCGGATCGCGGGTCGCCCCGAAGAGGCGGCGCGGGGCAGAGCGGCAGAGCTTCTGGCTCGAGTGGGGTTGAGCGCGCGGATGACGCACCGGCCCGGCGAGCTTTCGGGGGGAGAGCAGCAGCGGACCGCCGTCGCCCGCGCTCTGGCCATGGATCCGCAGATCGTTCTAGCCGATGAGCCGTCGGGAAACCTCGATCGCTCGAATGCGGAGATGCTGCACGAATTGTTGACCGAGGCCGTCAATGACCTAGAGATCGGGATGGTCGTCGTTACTCATAGCCGCTCTCTCGCCGCGCGCGCCACCAGGGTGCTGCTGCTCGAGGGGGGCCGGCTCACTCAGAGCGAAGCAAATGAGGTCGTCGTATAAAAAATGGTTTGCGATCTGTGCAAAGGTGGCGAAGCTGTAATCCAGCTCACTGAAATCGAGGGGAGCGGGGTCAGGCAGCTGCATCTGTGCGAGAAATGCGCAGCGGAGCGCGGCGTCGAGACGACGCTCACCGCGGCCAAGCCCCAGATCAACAACTTCCTCCAGACAATTCACGAGCAGATGCCGGCCGCCAAGGGTGAGCCGGTGCAGTGCTCATTCTGCCAGGGAACGCTGGCCGATTTCCGCGCGACTGGCCGGCTGGGTTGCGCGCACTGCTACGACACGTTCGAGTCGAGTCTGCGCGATCTTCTGCGCAGAGTGCACGGCAACTCCCGGCACATCGGGCGCCGTTACGTGGCACCGCTTCCTACCGAGCTTCCGCACGTGTCCAGCGCAACCGAGCTTCGCGACCGCCTCAAGAGAGCGATCGAGTCGGAGCAGTTCGAGCTCGCCGCTGACATTCGCGACAAGCTACGGGGAATCGAGTGATGCTCGATCTCTCTCTGCTTCCGGACGGCGGCGCGAGCTGGCTCGATGCGTCGGGCGAGCACGCGGACATCGTCATCTCCACGAGGATCCGCCTGGCGCGAAACCTGGAGGGTTACGCGTTCACGCCGAGGGCCCGCGATGGCGAGCGGTTGCGGATTCTTACGCAGGTGCGGGAGGCGTTCGCCAGCCTGCGGTCGATCGAGGACGGCGTCCTCGTCCGGGTCGACGAGCTGGCGCCGGAGGACCGACTGCTGCTGCACGAGCGTCATCTTGTCAGCAAGGAGCTGGCGGGGCTCAACGACCAGCCGGTGCGCACCGGTGCCGCGGTGTATCTGTCGCGCGGCGTTGGCATCATGGTGAATGAGGAAGATCATCTGCGCCTGCAGGCGCTGCACTCAGGATTTCACATTCCCGACGCGTTCGGCGTGATCGAGCGTCTGGACGCCGAGCTGGGGAACAAGGTGCCGTACGCGTTCCACAACGAGTTCGGCTATCTCACCGCGTGTCCCACCAATGTGGGAACCGGACTCCGAGCGTCGGTGCTGATCCACCTTCCTGGCCTGGTGCTGACGAAAGAGATCGGAAAGGTGCTGGCGGGCCTACAGCAGGTTGGCCTCACCTACCGAGGGTTGTACGGCGAGGGGAGCGAAGTAGTCGGAAACTTCTTCCAGATCTCGAATCAGACGACGCTCGGAAGATCGGAGGGCGAGTTACTTGATTACCTCGTGCGCGTCGTAAGACATGTAATCGAGCGCGAAGAAGAAGCGCGACGGGTTCTGTTGCGCGATGCGGGTTATATTATAGAAGACAAGCTCTGGCGTGCCTTTGGCACGCTGCGATATGCACGCAGCTTGAGCTTCGAAGAAGCGATGAATTATCTGAGCGGCGTGCGACTGGCTGTCGGTTTGAAACTGATAAGCGGTCTCAGTGTATATACTCTCAACAAGCTCCTGATATTTAGTCAGTTGGCGCACCTCGGCCATACCGAGGGGAGAGCGCTGACGGAAAGCGAAGCGAATGTCGCGCGCGCTCGCTACGTGCGGGAGACGCTGGCTACAGAGGCGGAGTAAGGGGTAGCGGGTAATCACGCGCGCCGCAGTGATCGACACTGTCTCGCACGCGAAGGAACTAGCTGCCGCACTGAGGAATCGTTGAAATGAACGGGTACAACTTCACAGAGCGAGTACGAAAAGTTCTCGCCATGGCGCGTGAGGAGGCAGCAAGGCTCCATCACGAATACGTGGGCACCGAGCATATCCTGCTCGGCCTGATCCGCGAAGGCGAAGGTGTCGCCGCCGCGGTCCTCCAAAACCTCAGCGTCGACCTCGACGAGATTCAGCAGAAGATCGAGGAGACTGTGAAGAAGGGTAAGGCCGCAGCCGCGACCGGACCCGATCTCCCGTATACGTCGCGCGCCAAGAAAGTACTCGAGCTCGCCATGGGCGAAGCCCGTGATTTGAGCCACGGCTATGTGGGCACTGAGCACCTGCTGCTCGGATTGCTGCGCGAAGAAAAGGGAATTGCGGCGCAGGTTCTGACCGATGCGGGCGTAAACCTCGACGCCGCGAAGGCGGAGACGCTGCGCCTTCTCGGCACCGAGATGCCGCAGGGCGGCACACCGTCCGCGGCGCCGGGAACTCCGGGCACGACGCAGACGCAGACGGGCAAGGGAGAGAAGAAGTCGAAGACTCCAGCGCTCGATCACTTCTGCAGAGACCTGACCCAGCTCGCCGCCGACAACCAGCTCGATCCGACGATCGGCCGCGCCAAGGAAATCGAGCGCGTGATGGAAATCCTCACGCGCCGCAAGAAAAACAATCCTGTGCTCATTGGAGAGCCGGGTGTCGGCAAGACAGCCATCGTCGAAGGACTCGCCCAGCTCATTGCCAATGGCGAGTGCCCCGATTCGTTGCGCGACAACCGCGTACTGTCGCTTGATATGGCGGCGGTGATAGCGGGCACCAAGTATCGCGGTCAGTTCGAGGAGCGCCTCAAGGCGGTCATGAACGAGATCGCGCAGAACAAGAACGTCATCCTGTTCATCGACGAGCTGCACACGCTCGTCGGAGCGGGTGCTGCTGAAGGCGCAATCGACGCGAGCAACATGCTGAAGCCCGCGCTCGCGCGCGGCGAGCTGCAGTGCGTCGGCGCGTCCACGCTCAACGAGTACCGCAAGTACATCGAGAAGGATGGCGCTCTCGAGCGCCGCTTTCAGACAGTGATCGTCGAGCCGCCTTCGGTTGACGAGACGGTGGAGATCCTCAAGGGGCTTCGCAAGAAGTACGAGGAACACCACAAGGTGACGATTCCCGACGCGACGCTGGAATCTGCGGCGAAACTGTCGGAGCGCTACATCACCGACAGATTCCTTCCCGACAAGGCGATCGATGTCATTGACGAAGCGGGCGCGAGAGCGCGTCTCGCGACGCAGTCCCCGCCGCCGGCCGTGGCCGAGCTAAAGGCACAGCTTGACGCGGTGAACGTCGACAAGGAAGCGGCCGTGCGCGATCAGAACTTCGAGCGCGCCGCTTCGCTCCGTGATCGTGAGCGCGAGCTGCAGGGCGATATCCGCCGCAAGCAGGAAGAATGGGAAAAGCACCG
>JAYWBE010000341.1:0-4018 GCA_043781715.1 Gemmatimonadaceae bacterium | reverse complement strand
TTGCCGACGAGCGCTTTTCCCTGAAGGTGCGCGGCGAGTGCGTCGACCGCGGGCGCCATCATTCGGCAGGGCCCGCACCAGTCGGCGTAGAAGTCGACCGCGACAGGCACATCGCTCTCATTGATGGTGCGAGTGAAGGTCTCATCGTCGAGCGCGATTGGACGCTCCAGCAGAATCGGCTTGCCGCACTTTCCGCATTTGGGGCCGGCGGTGACTTTGCTCGCGTCGATGCGATTCCACGTATTGCAAAACTGGCAGCGCACCGTGAGGTTCTGGCTCACTGCCTTCGTTTCAGTCTCCATCCGATCCCCATCATTTGTTAGTTTCCTGCGATGACAAGTACGCAACTGCAAAATTCGCCGCAGATCGGAGATCTCGCTCCCGATTTTACCGCGGCTTCCACGTCCGGAAGTGAAGTATCACTTTCATCTTTCCGTGGAAAGCGAAATGTACTGTTGGCGTTTTTCCCGCTCGCGTTCACGGGGACCTGCACAAAGGAGCTGATCTGCTTCACGGAGGACTTCGATCAGTTCGCGGGGAAGGGAGTCGAGATCCTTCCCATCTCGGTCGACTCGACCCCGTCGCTCAAGGAATTCAAGAAGAAGCTGCAGATGAAGACCGAGCTCCTGAGCGACTTCAAGCGGGACGTTTCGCGGGCCTATGGAGTCCTTAACGAGGACCGGTTTTACTCCAACCGCGCCTACTTCCTTGTAGACAAGGAGGGGCGGATCCGCTGGTCCCACGTCGAGGCCAACAATAGTGAGCGCCGTGACAACTCAGAGATCCTCGCCGCGATCAAACTGCTGAGCTAGGCTTTTGCGAGTTAAGGCTCTCTACGGTGGATTAACTCTATCCGGGCCACGTTTTCGGGTGACTGGCCTGTGCCGTATTCGTCCATCTCTTACATAGAAGGTAATCGCACCTGGGGCGTCGAGTGTCTTAAAACCCGACGCCTCCGATGGAGGCATTCAGAATGGCCGCACGCTCGAGCAAAAACGCCGCAACGCGGGGACTCAGGGGCTTTTCCCTATTCGAGCTCCTCATAGTCGTTGTGATCCTCGGTATCCTCGCGACGATGACAGGCCCCGCGATGTCCCGCATCGTGCGGCACAACCGTGTCAATCGCGCTGCCACTATCATTGCTTCGGACCTACAAAACGCGTTTGCCGTAGCCGCCCGTCAGCGTGAGCCGGTTCGAATCCAGGCCGACGCCTTAACTCGCAGCTACCAGTTCGTCGACCGCAAGAGCGGCGCGGTGCTTCGCATCAGAACATTCTACGGCGACACCTCCGAGTATCGCCTTACTTCACTCGTATTCGCCCCGACGACATTCGACGTTTTTCCGAACGGCGTTTCCTCCGCTCCGGTTACGATCAATCTCGCCAATGGCGATTACGCCAGGGTGATCACCGCCAGCACGGCTGGATTCGTGAGGGTCAAATGAGATTATCAGTGCGTAACTTCAATCGCGCCACGGCCGCCGCCACGACCGTCACGAGCGAGCCCAGAAAGGGCTTCGTCCTCGTCGAGGTCATCGTGGCGATGGTGCTTCTGGCGGTCGCCGTCTCTTCGCTCGCCGCGCTCATGTACTCTGTGTCGCAGAGCGGACTGGTCGCGACCGGTAATGCTTACAGAAACGGCGTGCTAATGCATGAGGTCAATCGCCTCGAGGGAATCCCTTACGATTCCATCGCCGTCGGTGCGAGCACTTACTCTGTGAGCACAGCGCCCTATCCTCATACGCGCGTGATCACGGTAGCTGAGCCCGTCGCCAACCTCGTGAAGACGGTACGAATAGTCATCACGCCATCAAACCTGAAGTACAAGCCCGACACTGTGAACTTCATACGGACCAAAGCGCGCACTTCGAAGGTCCTGTGCACCGATTGCCCCCTGGGCTGACCCCAATGAGACACTATAACACTCGCCGCGCTCGCCGCGGCTTCACGATCATCGAGCTCCTGGTTGGAATCGTAATCTTCGCTGTCGTCGGCGCGCTTTTCACCAAGCTGCTGACTGTTCAGGGAAAATTCTTCGACCGACAGGGAATGGGCAATGCGGCACGTAACGTGTCGCGTGCATCGCTCAACCGTGTCGTGTCCGATTTCCGAATGATCGAGGCTACGGGAGGCGTAGTAGCCGCTACCTCCACTTCGCTTACGATCCGGATTCCTTTCGCGATCGGCGTCATGTGCGCAAACGCGAACGGCGGTACTGTCCTGAGCCTGCTTCCGGTCGACTCAACCACTTATGCTAACGCCGGTTTCTACGGCTATGCGTGGAGAAACTTCATTACTGGCGCCTATTCTTACGTGGAGAATCCCGCAACGGAGGGAGCCGGCGATGCGGCAGTATGCACGGGCGTAAACATTACAATGGTACCGAACGGCAAAACCGTGCTGATTACACCGGCACTTCCGGCCAATGGGGGCCTGGGAACGCCGGTGTTTCTCTACTCCAAAATCCAGTACGAGTTCAAGGCATCGACGGCTGTTCCCGGCAAGCTCGGGCTCTATCGTACGACCATTGCGCCGAACGGGGCCTTGACCTCCGAGGAGCTCGTAGCACCGTTCGCTAACACCGCAAGCTGGAAGTTCTTCGCGGTCAATGGTGGCTCTGTCGCTCAGGTGAATCCTCCAGCAAACCTCGCAGATTTGCGCGGACTGGAGCTCCATCTTGACGGTATCAGCGAAAACATTGCTCCGGGTTTGATAGCGAACGAAAGTGCACCGTTCACAACCGCGGTCTTCTTCAAGAACCGCACAAATTAGCCGAGAGACTTGACTATATGCTGAACAACACCAAACGCCGCGGATTTGCGATTCCGATTGCGCTCCTGGTCATAGCGGTTCTGACAATCATGGTCGCCGGAGGTTTTTCTCTGGTGAGCGCGGAGCGCAGATCGGTCGCCGACCAGAAGTCCCAGATCTCCGCTTTCAGAATCGCGGAGCAGGGCCTCGAGCTCTTCCTCGTTCGCCGTGACTCGCTTTTGACCGCCCAACTAGGAGCCAATGGCTATACCCATGTTCCCGGCGCCAAGGACAGCGTCCGGATCATGATGACCGGTGGCTACGCCGACGTCTCACTGACGCGTATCCGCCCGCCGAAGGGTTCGCAGTCAGGACTGTATGTAGCGCGTTCGAGGGGTGTCGAAACCGTGGGTGCCTATGCGGGAACGCCGCAGGGTGTACGTACTGTTGCGCAGTATGTTCTGTGGGAGCCAGCTCCGATGCAGGTTCTGGCCGGATGGACCGCGCTTTCAGGACTTCAGAAAAACGGTGCCGCCGGTACCCTTGGCGGAATCGATCTCTGTAAGGACTCCGCCGCGGTAGCTGGAGTAGTCGTTCCCGTGAATCCTGGCTACACCGGCAAAGTGGTGGCAGTCGGCAACCCACCGATTGATTCTGTTGCTCCCGATTCAGTGGCGATCGACTGGAACGGCATCGTAAACCTGGGCGCCATTACACCCACGATCACTATTCCCGGGGGAAGCTGGCCGACGGCTGAGCTCACTGCCGCCTATGCGGACTCGACTTCGACCTATTATCCGATCATTCGCATCAACGGTGACTTCGCTCTCCCGTCTTCAGGAAAAGGGATGCTTATCGTTACCGGCAACCTCACGGTCAACGGATCCACAGGCTGGAAGGGCGTTATCCTGGTGGGGGGCGACATCACTTCGAACGGTAACAACGGAATTCAGGGCGCGACCGTGAGCGGCCTCAACGTGAAGCTCGGGACCTACGTCCCAACTTCAATCGCGAACGGTACCAAACAGTACAATTACAACTCCTGCGAAGTTGCGAAGACTACGACCACAATGGGTGCGCTGGTAACTCTGCGCAACACCTGGGTCGACAACTGGGTGGAGTACTAGTGCCCGCCGACGGTAGCCCGGCACAACGGGCCCGTCGCGGTTTTGTGATTGGTGAGCTCCTAATGGCGCTCTTACTGCTCGCAGTTGCTGTTTCTTCGCTCGCTGCTCTCATGTACTCGGTCTCCCGCCGCCCGACAACGG
>JAYWBE010000340.1:0-4040 GCA_043781715.1 Gemmatimonadaceae bacterium | reverse complement strand
GGTGCCGGGATCACGCTGAAACTCCGCCGGCGAATCCAGGATCTCGAACAATCGCTCGGCGGACGCGAGCGACGACTGCGCGGTGGTGCGCATCTGCGAAAGCTGCTTCAACGGCTGGAGAAGGCGCAAAACGAGCGTCAGGAACGCGAGCAGCGTCGCGCCAGTCATCGTTCCGCTCTGCAACACCTGCCACGCCCCGATCCAGAGCACCAGGACCGCAATCAGAGTTCCTATGATTTCGGTAACGGGCGGCGCCACCAGCGCGAGACGTGTCATCTTGAGACTGCTGCGCGCGTACTTGTTGCTTCCGTCGGCGAACCGGGATTCCTCGTAGCTCTCGGTCCCCGAAGCCTTGACCAGGCGAATGCCGCTGATCGTCTCCTGCAACACGCTCGTCATCTCGCCGTGCATGTTCCCTCGGCGGAGGTTGCCCTTCCTCAGCTTCTTGAGCATCGGCTGGAGTGAGAATCCCAGCAGCGGCAGGATGATGAGCGCGATGAGCGTCAGCTTCCATGAGATGCTGAACAGGATCGCGATGTAGACGAGGACGAGCGACGCGCTCTGCAGCGACTGCGTCACGATCTGCGTGAGAATGAGGCGCGTCTCGAACGTGTCGTTGATCACGCGTGAGAGGATCTGCCCGGCCTTCATCTGCGTGAAGTAGCCGAGCGGAAGGTGCGCGAGATGGCGGTAGACGGCGTTGCGCAGGTCGCGCGTCACGAATTCCTGGAGCGTCGCGCCGAACTGACCCGCGATCCACACCAGCAGATTCTTGAGCAGCACCGAGGCCATGACGAGCAGAATGACATTGCGCAGCGACCGCATCTCGTCGCCGGGAATGATCTGGCTTCCCACCGTCGCGTTCAGGAGCTTCGCCACCCACCCCGACTTGAGTGATGTCGAGGGCTGGTGGAAGAGGATGTTGAGGAACGGAATCAGCAGCGCGATCGCGAAGCCGTCGAGCAGTGCCGCGAGCAGGTTGCATGCGATCGTGATCGCCATTCGCCACGCGTGCGGGCGCAGGTACGGGAGAAGCCTCTTATAGATCGGCGTCTTCACTGGATCCGAGTCACCGTTGGAGCCCTGCTCGCGTTTGCGAAGTCGAAGCGCAGGGCCCGCAATCGAGTTACCGGCGCGGCGTGAGCAGCGCCAGCGGGAGAATTACTTCCTCCGGCGTCACGCCGCCGTGGAGGAACGATCCGCGATACCGGCTCTGGTACTCGCGCAGCTTCGTCGGATAGACGAAGAAACAGTCATTGGTCGCCAATAAAGTATTTCCGCCCAGGCCGCGACGTGGCAGCCGCAGCATGTCCTCGTTCGAAAACAGGAGCGCCTGCTCCGGACGCTCCGCCCGCAGATCCTCGCCGAACTTGTACCGCAGATTGGCGCTCGCGTCCCGCTTTGCGAACACGGTCGCGGGAGTGTTGCAATGGATCGAGCCGTGATCCGTGGTGAGAAGCACGGAGATCTTCCGCCGCGATGCTTCCTTCAGCACACTGAACAGCGCCGACCGCTGGAACCACTGTCTCGTTATTTGCCGAAGTGCGATTTCATCCCGTGCAACTTCATACAGGATCTGGGATTCGCTGCGGCCGTGCGTCAGGAGATCCACGAAGTTGAACACGAAGGCACTGACGCCTTCGGGGCCGATAGCCGTACCCAAGTGCCGCTCCAGCTCGTCGGAGTTGGCTGCCGTCGAGATCTTCTGGTAGCGGACCGGCGTCTTCCCACACAGCTCCTGGAGATGCGACTCGAGCAGCTCCCGCTCGTGCGCGTTGAGCGACTCGTCCTCGCGATCCGCGTTGCCCCACCAGTCAGGAAGGCGCGCCGCGATCTCGCCCGGAAAAAGTCCGCTGAAGAGCGAGTTGCGCGAGTACGGCGTCGCGGTAGGAAGCACCGCGAAGTAGTGCGTGGTCTCGGTGTCGAAGAAGGGAGCGAGCAAAGGCTCCAGCACCCGCCACTGATCAAGCCGCAGGCAGTCGACGACGATGAACACAGCTGCCTTGTCGCGCTCGAGAATGGGCAGCAGAAATTCGGAGACGATATCTATCGAGAGCGGAGGCCTGTTCCCCTCGAGATTCTTGAGCCACTCAGGATAGTTGACCTTCATGTACGCCGCGAACTCGCGATGCATGTCGGGATAGAGTCCTTGCAGCGATTCGTAGAGCCCCATCTCGCCGGCGGCGGCGAGGTCCACGTCCCAGCGCACCAGCTCGTCGTAACGGTCGATCCACCCCCGCCAGTCGAGATTGCGGTCGCGCTCCAGCTCGATCGCGCGGAATCGCTCGACGAAGCTGCGCGCGATCGCCTGCTGGCGAATGCGCGGGCCCTCGAGAATCCGCGTCACGACGGTCAGCACCTGACGCGGGTTGATCGGCTTGACGAGATAGTCGCGGACGTTGACGCCGATCGCTTCCTTGAGCGTCGAGTCCTCCTCGCTCTTGGTAACCATGACCACGGGAATGCTCGGCGCGATCTCACGCACGTCGCGGTAGACCTCGAGCCCGCGCTTGCCGGGCATCTGCTCGTCGAGCAGCAGGATGTCGAACTGACGACGCCTCAGCAGCTCCATCGCGTCGTCGGCGTTCGACGCCCACTCTACGGTATAGCCTTTGGAGCGAAGGAAGATGCGGTGAGGCTCAAGGAGCTCACCCTCGTCGTCCACCCACAGTATCGATTTTGGGGGGTTCAGGACCGGCACGGCCATAGTTCGGAATGTAGCCGGGGGCGGAGTCCGTGCCTAGATTCGGAGGGTGCTCGGCCAGCTGCCCCGTTTCGCTCTCACGACCCCGGTTTTCCGATTCCGGGCGCTGACAACGCTGTCGGGGCGGGCATCACTGGGCGGCGATCGGGAGACACTGGTGGCCTGTTTCCAGCTAGGGCGCCTGTGCGCCGGACTCCTTCCTCCGTACGAGCTGTCACGGGAGCTGGTGCTGGAGCGGACCGAAAACACCAAGCAATGGCTGTCGTCGCTGGCGATTCCCAGCGGAATCAGGTCCACGGCGTTTGGTATCTTCGGCGCGCTGAGCGGATTGGACCGGGCGCGCTGCGTGATCGCATTTGCTGACCTTGTGAAAGCCGCTTCCGCGCAGTTAGATGAGGCATCACGCGCGGAGCTGACGGTACTGCTACAGGAGTTATCCGCGTCGCCGACCGCGGGACCCATGCGACATACCGTGACTCAATCTCAACCGAGCTGATTATGGCCGGCCATTCCAAATGGAAGCAGATCAAGCACTACAAGGCTGCGACCGACGCCAAGCGCGGCGCGCAGTTCACCAAGCTCATTCGCGAGATCACGATGGCCGCGAAGCTGGCCGGTGGCGATCCCGCTCATAATCCGCGGCTGCGAACCGCGATCGATGCGGCGAAGGCCGGGTCGATGCCCAAGGAAAACATCGAGCGCGCGATCAAGAAGGGAACTGGAGAGCTGGAAGGAGTTCACTACACCGAGGTGACCTACGAAGGCTACGGGCCAGGCGGCGTCGCGATCCTGATTTCCGCCCTGAGCGACAATCCCACGCGCACCGTCGCCGAAATCCGGCACAGGCTCACACGACTCGGCGGCAACCTGGGGCCACCGCACTCGGTGTCGTACTTGTTCGATCGGAAGGGACAGATATACATCGACGCCAGCAAATACGAGGAAGACATGGTGCTCGAAGTCGCGCTCGATGGCGGCGCGGAAGATTTCCGGGCGGAGGGCGAGCAGTACATCGTCACGACGGATCCGCACGGGATGCACACAGTCGAGGACGCGATCAAGAAAAAGGGAGTCCAGATCATCGAGTCGGAGATCGCGTTCATTCCGAAGTCGACGGTGCGCATCGAAGGCAAGAACGCGCAGTCGCTGATCAAGCTGCTCGAGGATCTCGAGGAGCTGGACGACGTGCAGAAGGTCTCCGCGAATTTCGATATGGACGTCGAGCAAATGTCCGGTGCGTGATGCCGCACCCGTCGTAATACTCGGGATCGATCCCGGCACTGCGGTAACCGGCTACGGGGTAGTTCGGAGGGAAGGCCGCAATCCACTCACTCTT
>JAYWBE010000339.1:0-4052 GCA_043781715.1 Gemmatimonadaceae bacterium | reverse complement strand
TGAGAGCGCCGGAGAGCTTCACCGGATCGACGCCGAGATCGGTGAGGCGAACGATCGAGCTGCAGGCGTCGTTGGTGTGCAGGGTGGCGAACACGAGGTGCCCAGTGAGCGACGCCTGGATGGCAATTGCCGCCGTTTCCCGGTCGCGAATCTCGCCGATGAGCACGACGTCCGGATCCTGGCGGAGCACCGATCTGAGCGCAGACGCGAACGTGAGACCGGCCTTCTCGTGAATCTGCACCTGCACGATGCCCGGGATTCGATACTCGACCGGATCCTCCACCGTGATGATGTTCACACCGCGGTGCTGCAGCAGCCGGAGCGCAGCGTACAGCGTGGTCGTTTTGCCAGAACCGGTCGGGCCGGCGACGAGGATCAAGCCCTCCCGCACCTCCAGCAGCTTCTGCATTCGCGGCCCGTCGATGGGGTCGAGGCCCAGGGATTCGACCGAGCGAAGCGCGGCGCGGGAGTCGAGAATCCGTATCACCACCTTTTCGCCGTGAGCCGCGGGCAGCGTCGACACACGCAAATCCACGCGAGCGCCATTGATTGCGACGCGTGCTCGCCCACCTTGCGGGCGCAAGCGGTCCGCAATATCCATCTGGCTCATGATCTTGATGCGCGACACGAGCGGGACGCCCACCGCCTTGGGGAGAAGCATCACATCCTTCAGCATTCCGTCGATGCGATAGCGGACGGCGATCCCGCTTTCCCCCGCCTCCAGATGGATGTCGCTCGCGCCCACCGCGATTCCCTCGGCCACGATGTGATCGACGAGCTTGATCACCGGCCGCTCGACCTGCTTCTCATCCAGCTGAGACTCGCTATCGTCGGCTTTCTCGATCACGTGGTAGTTGGATGACTTCCCCGCCCTGTCGAGCATCCTGCTGACGCGATCGACAGGCGCGTAAACCTCCTCTATCCTTTCCTGAATTCGGTCCGGTGAGGCGAGGAGCATGCGCACCGTGCGGGCGGTGGCGAAGGCAAGCGTCTTTTCGCAGTCCAGGTCATAGGGATTGGACGTCGCGATGTCGAGCGTGGACTCCGAGATGGCGAGCGGAAGGATTCCGAATCTGCGTGCTAGCCATTCAGGCACCTTGTCGCACGCCTGGGCGCTGACGAGGAGGTCGGTCGCGATTCTGAATCGGGTACGCGTCGAAAGAGCCTCGAGCACCTCTTCGTCCGTCAGCAGGGCTTTGTCGACCGCAGCACGCCAATAGCTCGCGCCCACCGTGCACTCGAGCGCGTCGAGCGAGCTCTTAGGCAAGAGGTCCGTGAGGATCGGAACGAGCCACCTGTCGGTTGCGACGGAATCGCCGGCTGAAGTCACGCCTCAACCTATGGTGCGTCATCCCGCGCCCAATGGTCAAATTAATTCTTGCGGAATCGTGATGATGCGGTGACACCCGGCTGCTACACTTCGTCCCAGAGGTATGCGTAGACTACCGATCCACCTTCCTCGCGTGCCGAAGCGTGAGGGGAGACGCCGTCCGCTTCGTCTCGTTGGCACCGTGCTCTTCCTCGGCGTGGCAGCGGTCACTCCCGGGTTATCTCAGCCATCCTGCCCAGTCCTTCCGGCAGCGAGACAAGCGATTGAGCGAGGATGGAGCGCGTACCGCGGAAACGATATCACGACCGCGGAGACCGAGTTCAAGCGAGCGCTCACGTTCTGTCCCAACGACCCTGGTGCGCTCACCGGCGCCGGCTACGCCGCCATGCGCGAAGGTCGCCTGCCAGCGGCGCGGGCTTTTTTCGCCCGCGCGATCGCCGCTGACTCGACCTCCTACGATGCAGTCGCGGGCGCCGGTATGGCGGCGTACCGAGCGGGAGATCCAGTGGCGGCACGGCGCAGCTTTGAGCGGGCGCTGCGAATCGTACCGCGTGATTCGACGGCACTGGCATACCTGGCCCGACTTCCGGCCCCGATCGCGGAAGATGTGCTCCCTCCTCGGGTGCGGCCGAGGGTAACCACTGTCGCGGCGAGAACCGGGCGGCGCGTCATCGAAGTCAGGAACAGTGCCGGACAATGGTCGTCGATGTGGATCAAAGCCGTGAATCTCGGCGCGGCGCTCCCCGGCAAGTTTCCGTCAGAGTTCCCGCCGAATGACAGCACCTACGAGCGGTGGATTGCACTCATCGCCGAGATGGGCGCGAACACCATACGCCTCTACACTGTTCATCCGCCGCATTTCTATGCGGCGGTGAGAAACTGGAATCTGGCGCACCCCGCTCATCCACTCTGGCTGATTCATGGGGTCTGGACGGAGCTCCCTCCCGGGAAAAAGCAGGAGAAGTACGACGATCCTCAATGGCTGGCCCAGTTTCGCCGTGAGATGCAGCACGTCGTCTCGCTCGTTCACGGGGATGCGGTGATTCCACCGGTGCCAGGTCACGCCAGCGGAGCGTATCACGCCGACGTATCGCCCTGGACGCTCGGCTACATCATCGGGAGGGAGTGGGAGCCGTACTCAGTCGTCGCTTACAACTCTCTCCGGGCAGAACGAACGAGTTATAGCGGTGCGTATATCACTCTGCGCGGCGGCAATCCGCTCGAGGCGTGGCTTGCCGAACAGTGTGACTACCTCGTGAGCTTCGAGATGCAGCAATACAATGCGCAGCGGCCGGTTGCCTACACGAATTGGCCAACGCTCGATCCGCTGGCGCACCCGACCGAGACCACCAAAGCTCAGGAGATCTCGATGCTCCGCGCCCGTGGCGAGAAGCTAGTCGAAGTGCCCAGGGAGTACGACAACGACGCGGTGTCTCTCGATGCGGTGAAAATGCGCGCGACGGGAGCGTTTACAGCCGGTGTGTTCGCTTCCTACCACGCGTATCCGTACTATCCCGACTTTCTCCTAGCCGATCCGGGATATCTGAAGGCCCGTTCGCCCGAGGGCCCGAGCAACTACTTCGGCTACCTGCGCGAGCTCGTCGCGCATCATGGCGACATGCCGGTCGTCATCAGCGAGTACGGCGTGCCGTCATCGCGTGGTATTGGGCACTTCCAGCCACAGGGCTGGAATCACGGCGGTCTTTCCGAGCAACAGCAGGCGCTCGTGAATGGGCGGCTGACGCGGGATATCTACGCGTCTGGGGCGGCGGGAGCGGGCCTTTTCGCGCTCATCGACGAATGGTTCAAGAAGAGCTGGATCGTAACTGACTTCGAGTATCCGCCTGATCGAAAAAGACTCTGGTTCAATCCGCTCGACGCCGAGGAGAACTACGGTGTCGTAGCTATGCGCGCGGGTCGCAAGAGTTCCAAAATCACGATTGACGGTGACAGCGCGGATTGGCGGGGGCGACCGGTGCTATATGGCACGACTGGATCTCGCTCGAGCGTGCCGGCGCCGCTCCAACTCAAATCGCTGCGCGTCGCGCAGGACGAGGCCTACATTTACCTCCGGCTGGACGTTGGGCGAATCGACTGGGCTCACGCTCACTACCAGATCGGGATCGACACTTATCGTCGCAATCTCGGTGACACTAAACTCCCAAACACTGGCTCGCGCGCGCCAGTCGGGCTCGAGTTCGTCCTCGACCTCGGAGGACCAGGTGCGAGCCAGCTGCTGGTCGACCACCCGTACAATCCTTATCGCCCCGTAGCGATCCCAGGCAGCAGACCTTCAGCGACTCAATACGTGTACAATCCTGCGCTGCGGATCATGGCGAACGATCTTGGACAATGGGATTCAGTCGTCGTGGTCCCGAACCGGCGGCGCATTGGACGCGATGGCACGATCTATCCGGCGATCAGCTACAACCGTAATCGACTGCTCTATTCGCGCGAGTCCGACAATTCGCTCGCCGATTGGTTCGCTGACGCGACGACCGGAGTAATAGAGCTGCGACTTCCGTGGGGAATGCTTCAACTCGTGGACCCGTCGACGCGGACCGTGCTCTTTGGCAATACTACCGGTGGAAAGGTCTCAGGCGCCACAACAGACGGATTCCGATTTGTCGTCGAGAGCTACGATCCGTCGAACCCGCGCCCAGGCGGCGACAATCTTCCGCGTGGCGCGGGAACATCGAGATTTGCCGAGCCACCCACGTGG
>JAYWBE010000338.1:0-4069 GCA_043781715.1 Gemmatimonadaceae bacterium | reverse complement strand
GCCAGGTGAGAAACATCGCCGCGGTGACTACGGCAGTCGCGCGCGGAGATCTGTCGCAGAAGATTACCGTCGAAGCAAAGGGTGAGACGGCAGAGCTCAAGGACACGATCAACACGATGGTCGACCAGCTCGGCTCCTTCGCCGACGAAGTAACCCGCGTCGCGAAGGAAGTGGGTACGGAAGGGAAGCTCGGCGGACAGGCGAGCGTCCCCGGGGTCGGTGGCACGTGGAAGGACCTTACCGACAACGTGAACGCAATGGCATCCAACCTCACCGGCCAGATCAGAAACATCGCCGACGTGACGACCGCGGTCGCGAAGGGAGATCTGTCGAGGAAGATCACCGTCGATGTCAAGGGAGAGATCCTCGAGCTCAAGCAGACAATCAACACGATGGTGGACAGCTTGAGCGTCTTCGCCGGCGAAGTGACGCGTGTCGCGCGCGAGGTAGGGACCGAGGGACGTCTGGGCGGGCAGGCGAACGTGCCTGGCGTCGCTGGAACGTGGAAGGATCTCACCGACAACGTGAACTTCATGGCGTCGAACCTCACCGGTCAGGTGAGAAACATCGCCGACGTGACGACCGCGGTCGCGAAGGGAGACCTCACGCGCAAAATGACCGTCGACGTGAAGGGCGAGATCCTCGAGCTGAAGAACACCATCAATACGATGGTCGATCAGTTGAGTGGGTTCTCATCCGAAGTGACGCGAGTCGCGCGCGACGTGGGAACGGAAGGAAAGCTGGGCGGGCAGGCGAACGTGCCCGGCGTCGCTGGTACCTGGAAGGATCTCACGGACAACGTGAATACGCTCGCCGGAAATCTGACGAGCCAGATCAGAAACATCGCCCTCGTGACGACGGCAGTCGCCAAGGGAGACCTCTCGCAGAAGATCACCGTCGAAGTGCGTGGTGAGATTCTCGAGCTCAAGAACACCGTCAACGCGATGGTGGACTCGCTCCGTGTCTTCGCTGACGAAGTGACGCGCGTCGCCAAGGAAGTGGGCACTGAGGGAAAGCTCGGCGGCCAGGCGGAAGTGCCCGGCGCGGCCGGCACGTGGAGGGCGCTCACCGACAACGTGAACGCAATGGCGAACAGCCTGACGCTGCAGGTGCGAGCGATCGCGGACGTCGCGACGGCGGTGACCCGCGGCGACTTGAGCAGGCAGATCGCGGTGGAGGCTCAGGGCGAGCTGGACGAGTTGAAGAACAACCTCAACCAGATGATCGTGAACCTGAAGTCCACGACCGAAAAGAATTCGGAACAGGACTGGTTGAAGACGAACCTCGCGAAGTTCTCGCGGATGATGCAGGGACAGAAGGATCTGGAAGCGGTGTCGAAGCTCATCATGTCGGAGCTCACGCCGCTCGTCTCGGCTCACCACGGCGCGTTCTACATCATGGACGACGACAACAACACGCCGGTGCTCAAGCTCATTGCGAGCTACGCGTACAAGGAGCGTAAGCACGTCGGCAACCGCTTCTACCTCGGCGAGGGACTCGTCGGCCAGGCGGCACTGGAGAAGAAGCCGATTCTGCTCACGAACGTTCCGGAAGATTACATCCGGATCTCGTCGGGCCTTGGAGAGGCGCCGCCGCGCAACGTCATCGTGCTCCCCGTGCTGTTCGAGGGAGAAGTGAAGGCGGTGATCGAGCTCGCTTCGTTCCTGCCCTTCAGCCAGATCCACCAGCTCTTCCTCGATCAATTTGCGGAGAGTGTGGGCGTCGTGATCAACATGATCGCCGCCAACATGAGGACGGCGGAGCTGCTCGAGCAGTCGCAGAGCCTGACTTTGGAACTTCAGAGTCAATCCGAAGAGCTGCGGAAGCAGCAGGAAGAGCTGAAGAGATCAAACGCCGAGCTCGAGGCGCAGGCCACGACGCTCAGGACTTCGGAAGAGCTGCTCAAGGATCAGCAGGAGGAATTGCAGCAGGTCAACGAGGAGCTCGAGGAAAAGGCGTCGCTACTGGCCGAGCAGAACCGGAAGGTCGAGTCGAAGAACGAGGAAGTGGAAACCGCACGACTCGCTCTCGAGGAAAAGGCGGAGCAGCTCGCGCTCAGCTCCAAGTACAAGTCGGAGTTCCTCGCCAACATGTCGCACGAGCTGAGGACTCCGCTCAACAGCCTCCTCATCCTGGCGCGGCTGCTGAGCGAGAACAAGGACGGCAATCTGAGCCCGAAGCAGGTCGAGTTTGCGCAGACGATTCTGACCTCAGGCAGCGATCTGCTCAATCTCATCAACGACGTGCTCGATCTGACGAAGGTCGAAGCCGGCAAGATGGATGTGAATCCAACCGAGGTCCGGCTGGCGGACATCAAGGATTTCGTCGAGCGCAGCTTCGACGCGCTCGCCGACCAGAAGGGGCTCGGATTCCACGTCGAGCTGAATCCGGATCTTCCGCAGACGATTCTCACCGACGGCGGGCGGCTGCAGCAGGTTCTCAAGAACCTTCTGTCCAATGCGTTCAAGTTCACGGAGCAGGGAGACGTCACTCTCACAGTTCGTCGCGCGGAGAAGGGACGCCGGTTCCTGAATCCGACACTCGAAGCTGCGCCGGAGGTGCTCGCGTTCTCGGTCACAGATACTGGCGTCGGAATTCCCAAGGACAAGCAGCGACTGATCTTCGAGGCGTTCCAGCAGGCAGACGGAACGACGAGCCGCAAATACGGTGGAACGGGTCTCGGACTTTCGATCAGCCGAGAGATCGCGCGCCTGCTCGGCGGTGAGATCAGGGTCGAGAGCGGGGAGAATCAGGGCAGCACATTTACGTTCTTCCTCCCCCTGCGGTACATCCCGCGTCAGGAGGGGCCCGACCGCGATCCGATCCGTGTCCGCAACTACCCTTCACTGGCCCGCAACATGGGAGCGCCGCCACGGACTACGCCGGTCAGGGCACAACCGGCAAGTCGAGACCAGCGGCGCAAACCCTCCGGTGACGCGTTGCTGTATCGGCCCGAGCGTCGGACAGTACCGCAAACGGTGATCAACGATGACAGGGAGCGGATCGAGGAAGGCGATCGCACCGTGCTTGTCATCGAGAACGATCAGAACTTCGCGAAGGTTCTGCTCGACATGGCGCGCGAAAAGGGCTTCAAGGGGGTGGTCGAGCTGGACGGCGAGGCCGGCCTCACGGCCGCGCGCGACATTCGTCCGGATGCGATCACTCTCGACATCGACATGCCGGGAATGAATGGACTCGAAGTGCTCGATCGCCTCAAGCGTGACCCCGAGACCAGGCATGTTCCGGTTCACATCATTTCCGGCGTCGAGGAGAAACGTGAAGGCCTCAAGGCAGGCGCGATCGCCTTCCTGGCCAAGCCAGTGAGCAAGGAAGCGCTCGACGCGGCGTTCGCGCGAATCTCCGCTTTCATCGACACCGTGCCGAAAAACCTGCTGGTCGTCGAGGACAACGAAGCGCAGCGGCAGAGCATCGTCGAGCTGATTGCGCACGACGACGTCGATATTATCGCGGTTGGCTCCGCGGAAGAGGCGTTGGGCAAGCTCCATGAGAGGCACTTCGATTGCATGGTGCTCGACCTCGGGCTCCGCACAGGCGACATGAGCGGCTTCGACCTGCTCGAGAAGGTGAAGTCGGATCCGGACAACCACGACCTTCCGATCATCATCTACACCGGCAAGGAGCTGAGCCCGGGGGACGAGACGAAGATCAAGAAGTACGCGGAGACGATCATCGTGAAGGACGTGAAGTCTCCCGAGCGCCTGCTGGACGAAACGGCGCTCTTCCTCCACCGCGTCGAGGCGAAGCTGCCCGAGCAGAAGCGGAAGATGCTGGAGCATCTTCACGATGCCGACTCCGTGGTCGCCGGGAAGAACATCCTCGTGGTGGACGACGACGTACGCAACATCTTCTCGCTGACGAGCATGCTCGAGGATCACGGCATGGTCGTGCGATTCGCCGAAAACGGAAAGCAGGCGATCGAGCAGCTGAAGAAGGACGCGAACGTGGACGCGGTGCTGATGGACGTCATGATGCCGGAGATGGATGGCTACGAGACGACGAGGGCGATCCGCGCGATGGACCAGTTCAGGTCGCTACCGATCATCGCGCT
>JAYWBE010000337.1:0-4072 GCA_043781715.1 Gemmatimonadaceae bacterium | reverse complement strand
ACAAGGACGAATTTGGCAACGCCACGACCGGGGCCGTGCACATCCTTGATTGCTGCGACAATGTCGTCCACACTGATTCCGGCACGGTTGTGATTTATGGAGTTGACAACCTGGTGGTAGTAGTGCACGATGGGCTGACGCTCGTTACTACGCGTGAGAAAGCAGCGGATTTAAAGCGGCTGGTGGAATCGCTCCCGGCGAGCGAGCAGGCGAAAGCATGAGTGCTCTCTACTTTTTCGACGACATGCGAGCACGGCAATTCGAGCCGTTCGCGCTGACGCGTCCGGGCTCAGAGCTGCGGGCCGGGACCTCGCTCATTCGCAGGCGCTGGGAGCGGGCCACCGGCCTCCAGAGCGCCGGCTTCATCAGCTCCGCCCATCTCGCCCACTTCGAAGAGGGAAACGCGCCCCCCGCCCTTGCGCCGAAATCGGAGCTTCCCGCGGGCTCGATCCTCGTGAACACCCGCTGTGTGATCCCGATCGATCTGAATCTGGAACGGTTCGACCTTCTCATGTGCGAAGGCGCAGCGTGCGCGGTAAGACTCGCGCGGGCGTTCCCCGTCTCACAATTCGCCGACGGCTCGATCGACATCGGATCGATCCAGACGACCCTCGGCGGGCAGCGGATCAAGGGACGCTGGATCAATGAGGTGTGGGATTTCATCGCCACGCTGGCCGAGCAGCTGATGGAGGACATCCCCATGCGCGCGAAATCACTCGATACAACCGCGAAAACCAAGGCCGCGAAGGTGGGCGATCACGGGATATTCGTGGAGGAAGGCGCCCAGATCGGACCGCAGGTGGTGCTCGACGCGTCGGCCGGGCCGATCCTGATCCGCAGCGGCGCGGTGGTCGCGCCGTTCACGCATCTCGTCGGACCCATCTCGGTCGGTCGCGATTCGCAAATCCTCGGAGATCGCGTCGCGGAGTCGTCGATCGGGGACCATTGCAAGGTTCGGGGCGAGCTGAGCAACACGATCGTTCTCGGGCACAGCAACAAGGGACACGCCGGATTCGTCGGCCATTCCTATCTGGGGCGGTGGGTCAACCTCGGCGCTCTGACGACAACAAGCAACCTGAAGAACACCTACGGCCCCGTTCAGCTCTGGACTCCATCGGGAGTCCGCAGCACGGGCCAGCAGTTTCTCGGGACACTATTCGGCGATCATGCGAAGACTGGTATCGGGACGATGCTGAGCACCGGCACCGTCATCGGCGCCGGCGCAAACGTGTTCGGCGCCAACATGCCGCCGAAAGTCGTTCCCCCATTCGCATGGGGCGATCGCGCGCCCTACGATACGTACGAGGTCACTAGATTTCTCGCAGTCGCAGAGCGCGTGATGGCGCGCCGGCATGTCGAGCTGGGGGAGAAGGCGCGGAAGCAGCTCGCGGAAGCGCATAAGAAACGTTGGAGCGCTTGATGAAGCTGTGGGTTCTTGGTAGTGGAAGCAGTGGCAATGCAGTTCTGATCGAGACAGCGCGTACTCGCATTCTCGTCGATGCCGGTTTCGCCCCACGGGTTCTCAAGCAGCGCCTCGCCATCGCCGGCG
This sequence comes from Gemmatimonadaceae bacterium, assembly GCA_043781715.1. Classification (GTDB taxonomy): domain Bacteria; phylum Gemmatimonadota; class Gemmatimonadetes; order Gemmatimonadales; family Gemmatimonadaceae; genus UBA4720. The sequence goes on along the minus strand of JAYWBE010000337.1, from coordinate 2,523 downwards.
TCACCCCCGAATCGATTGACGCTGTCGTGGTCACCCACGAGCACACGGACCACATCAAGGGCGTTGCCTCGGCCGCGCGCAAATGGGGCTGGACTGTCGTCTGCACGGCCGGAACGAGGATGATGTGCCCGGAGTGGTCAGAGCTCCGCACGATTCTAACCCCTCGGAAGAGCACCGTGATTGTGGGCGACTTCCACCTCGAGACGGTTCCGGTCTCGCACGACGCGAATGAGCCGATCGCCGTGATCGTCACATCGATCGGCGAAGGTGCCCGCGCCGGGATCGTCTACGATCTGGGACACGTGACCGAGAGCGTTTCGCGAGCCCTCGACAAGCTGGATATCCTCGTCATCGAATCGAACCACGATGAAGGAATGCTGCGCGCGGGACCGTATCCGCCATCACTCCAGGCGAGGATTCGCGGCAAGTTCGGGCATCTGAGCAATCGGGACGCCGCGCACGCCGCGAGTCAGAGCATCCACTCGGGGCTCAACAACATCGTGCTCGCTCACCTGAGCGAGCAAAACAACAATTCGCGAACCGCGATTGACACCGTTGGTGATTCGCTGCGTCGCGCGAGATTCAAAGGACGCCTCACCGCGGCGGCGCAGAGCCGCGTGGTTGGGCCGATATGCGTCGGCGCGGGGTCTGGTACTGCCGCCGCCCCGATCCAGCTCGCGCTCGGGATTTAGCCTACGGCTTGGGACGCCGCGTGCCCGCGAACAGCGCGAACAGAAGGGCCGCGAGGATGAGAATTCCGAAACCCCAGTAAAAGTTCATCGGGCCTCCTATCGTCCTTCGATGTCGCGGTCGCCCGGAACCTTTCTCTCCGCTCTGCCCTCGCCGGGATGCGCCTGCGCTTCGTGAAAGCGCTCACCCTTCAATCGTATCGCGTCGACGAATCTCTCATACTCGGTATCGGACAGCTCGTCGGCTATAGCGGGCACGAGTCCCTTCACGAGCGTGATCCGTTCGGCGAGAGTCAGCTCGTTGACCGCTGTCACGAGCTTTCGAAGCCTCGGGTGATTCATCCACTCGGTTTCCTTGCTCGTCGTCATCTCATTCTCCGGTGAGCTGCGCGTACGGGGACTTCGTAATCTACTTCCGGTCGCGTCGGATTCGTGTGCGCTGGATATCGGACCACTGTGCAAGTATCGCGGCGAGAGATTTCTCCAGGTCGCCGGCCGCGGCTACGGCCTGCGTCGTAGGCTCGGCGTCCGCGCCTTCGACGGCGTCGAGAATCCCGGCCAGCCGCTCGTTCAGGGGGACCAGGCCAGCGGCGGCTCCGCCTCGTACACCATTTTCGATGTTGGCAAGTGTCGAATCGAGGGCCACCAGTGAATCCGCAACTTCCTTGGCCTTAGCGCCCTCACGCTGCGTTCTCAGCAGCGTTCGCTGAGCGCGCACTTCGCCTAGCGCGGCGAAATCGCGGCTGATGGCATCGTTCATTCGGAGGCCGATATCGCGCTGCATGCGAAGCCCGGCATCGGTGATCTGAACGCGTGGGTCCATTCTGATCACGAGCGGCTGCGAGTAGCTCCGTCCGTTCGCGCTCAGCCGGACAGTGTACGTGCCCGGCAACACCGCCGGTCCCAGAGGAAACCGGGGCGTGTCGCCGTAGATGGCCGAGATCGGATAATCGTGACGGAGAACCTTGGGTGATGGATAGTGAAGATCCCACACGAAGCGGTGGGTACCCCGGTTCGGGGCGAGGCGTTCTCGCGGGCGAACCCAATAGGTCGGAACGTTGAGATCCGTTTCGATCGGCTCGACCGAGTCCGCGCTCGAGAAGGTGCGAACTGCTTTGCCAGCGTCATCCAGGATATCGAGTACGACCGGCATGCCGAAATCGGCGCCGAGGCGGTAGTTGATGATCGCGCCGTCGGGTGGATTCTTTCCGGCGGGCTCTTCGGGAGGCAATGGCGTATCGGTGTTCTTGTTGCGGCGGAACCGGTATGTTAGTTTCGGCTTGAACAGAAATGTCTGGGCGCTCCCCACCTTCGCGTCGAGCTGGCGCAGCGGGGTCATGTCGTCGAGAATCCAGAACGAGCGCCCATGCGTGCCGACGACGATATCGCCATCGTGAATCACGAGGTCGCGAACTGATGTCGCCGGCATGTTGAGCCTGAGCGGCTGCCACTGCTCGCCGTCGTCGAGGGAGAAGTAGGCTGCGCGCTCGGTCCCCGCGAACAGCAGCCCGCGCCGCACTGGATCTTCCCGGACCGAATTCACCACTTCGTCGCCGGGAATCCCGTTGACGATCTCCTTCCAGCTTTTGCCTCCATCGTGGGTGCGATAGATGTGCGGATGCAGATCGTCGAGCTTGAACCGGTTGACGGCTGCGTACGCGGACGCGTCATCGAAATGAGACGCCTCCATCAGCGAGACCTTGCTCCAGGGAGTGAGCGCGGCCGGCGTGACGTTGGTCCACGTCTTTCCTCCATCGCGAGTCAGATTGATGACGCCGTCGTCGGAGCCCGTCCAGATGGTGTTCACATTCCGGAACGACGGCGCGACGGCGTA
>JAYWBE010000336.1:0-12215 GCA_043781715.1 Gemmatimonadaceae bacterium | reverse complement strand
TCGTAAGGAACAGGGTAGCCAGCACGAGAACCCCCGCCAGCACGAACGGAACGCCAAGGCCGAGATGGTCCATGGCAACCCCCGCCGCGAGCGGGAAGACGACCCGCGAGACGCCGCCAAAAGTGTGCTGAACCCCCATGTACAATCCCCGGTGCCTGGTCGGAACGACTCTGGAAAGCATGGCCGTTACGCACGGGAAGACGAACGCCGTGCCGAGGGGCATGAGGGTCAGAGCAACGAGCAGCGTTAGATAAGAATGTACCGCCGCGACGGACGCCAATCCGAGCGCCAGCAGCACAAGTCCGAGCCGTGTGAGCCGCGCTTCTCCCAGCCACTCGATCATGCGACCGAGGATTCCGGCGCGAACCACGACTCCCATTCCGCCAAGGTACATGACGAAGTAGCCGACGTTGCCCTCTGTGATGGGGAGGCGGTTGGCGAGGAGGAGAGGGAGTGTCGGCGCGGTTCCGTAGAATGCGCCGATCGCGATGGCGTAGATCCAGATCAGTCGCTGCGCGGGCTCCTTGGGGCGAGCGATGACGCTCCAGACGGCGCCCGCGCTCGTTTGGTGAACGACTCCATGCTCGACAGTCTGCGGAGCTTCTTCGCGCGACTCGCGCAAATAGATACCGGCGAAGACGCTGACGAGAACGCAGAAGATCGCGGACGCTATTCCAGGCGCGTGACGGCCCCAGTGAATGAGCGCGGAGCCGATGGCGGGACCTACGACAGCGCCGAAGCTGGTGGCGGCTGAGAGCCAGCCAAGGCTCTTCGCGCGGTCGTTGGGATCGCTGGCGTCAGCGACGTACGCCTGCACGACGCCGATCGTTCCTCCGCCTAGTCCCTGCACGACGCGCGAGATAAGGAGGAGCCAAAGCGTGCTCGCGTAGGCGAAGATGACGTAGGCGACGGCCGATACGAGGAGCCCGGCCAACAGTGCGGGCCGGCGCCCGTAGCGATCGGAAACCCGACCCCAGAGTGCCGCGCTGGCCAGCTGGGCGATGGAGAATGCGGCGATCAGTACCCCGACGATCGTCGCCGAAGCTCCGAGCTTGGTTGCGTAGAACGGAAGGAGAGGAATGACCATCGCCAGGCCCAGCATGTCCACGAATGCCGTGATCATGAGGACCGTGAGCTTCCCTTTCATGTTCTATCTGCGCGTTACCAGAGCGGTTGCGACATCTCCGACAGTCGCGAGCGACTTGGCGGAAATCTTGTCCATTGTGTCCTGCGGAGTGTGGTGCGGAGGGTACGTGAGGTCGATGACGTCGATGACACGGAGTCCGGCGTTGAGCAGCGGAATGTGGTCGTCGGTGATCTGTCCGCCGCTCTCCTGGACGAATACGTCCCCGTGTCCCAGGTCCGCAGCGGTCTGCCACACACGCGAGACGACTTCCGGCGCCTGCTGAAAGGAGTTCATCTCGTACGGGATGCGGAGATCGCTGTCACCGATCATGTCCCAGAGCACGCCGTACAGCGGCTTGTAGCCGGGCGACGGCAGGTGGGTGGCGAAGTACTTCGCGCCGATGAGAACATCGACTTCCGGTGGACCGAACTGTCCGTAGTCCTCGCCATCGGTGAAGAGGAGATCGACGCCGACATTCGGCTTCGTTTTCTTCAACACATCCGCCAGGGCGACGAACATGCCGACGCCCGAAGCACCGTCATTCGCGCCCGGTACAGGCATCTTTTTTTCAGCCTCGGTTGCGGCGGACTCGGATATCGGCCGCGAATCCCAGTGCGTTAGATAGAGAACGCGCTCCGACAATTCGGGTCGGAACCGCGCCAGGATGTTGCGCAGCGGAAGCTTTATCCCGTCGACGGTTGTGTAGGTGAAGCTCTGGACGATTACGGTGTCCGCGCGAGCGCGCATTTGCCGGATGATCCAGTCACCGGCCTGTTTTGCGGCCGGGGACCCCGGCACCCGCGGGCCGAAATCGACCTGCGCCTTCGCGTAGCTGTAGGCAGAGTTCCCGTTGAACCCCGTCGAGGTCGCGGCGGCGCTCCTTTGGGCGGCGCTTCCCTCCTTTGCGTCTCCCTTGCAACCCGCCACCAGGCACAACAACAGAATGACCAGCATTGATCTCACTTGAATTCCCCAGCGTAAAACTGCAGGTGCATCACCGCACTGAGTACCGTCTGCGTGAAGCGGCGGTTAAGGTTACGGTCGAAGCTCTCGACGCGCGAGATCACGAAGCTCGACGAAAGGTTTTCAGCGACATCGGTATCCGCGCTCATGCTGAAGGCGCGCCGGCCGTTGTCGGATAGCCGGCTCTCCCCCGTGATCGCCAGCGGATTGACGACGAAATTCTGTCCCTGGCTCTTCTGATAGCTGACGCGCGTCCGCAGATCGCTCCGCGCATTCCATTCAGCGGGGAGCCCCCACGGCTTTGAGACATCGATACTGAAGTCGGCGTTGTCGCCGTTGCTGCTCAATCCCGGCTTTGCATCCAACCGCTTGGAAAATGAATACCCCACAGTACTCGCGAGGGGTCGGGCTCCGGCGAATACGATCGAGCCGCTCAGCGGAAAGGTTCGAACGCGGAGCTGTCCCCTGTCGTCGACCACCTCGTCCAGCAAGGGCTGGGTGCCGTTGAACTGTCGCGTCTCCATGACACGCGCGTTTGCTCCCACGCTCGAGATGACGGACTTGAGCGCAAGCGGCTGGCCGGTCCAGCGAAGCGAAACATCCGGAAAGGCGATCTGCGTTCCGTCGACGATGTTCTGCCCCTGGTCGATCCTGCGCGTCCAGTTTCTGGTGTTGATGCGCTGGTATCTGCTGGCGAGGCTCGCGCCGAATGGAAGGTTCAGCGATTGGTTGACGGAGATCTGGGTTACTAGTCCGACGCTGGTCGCCAACTCGCCGCCGAGCTCCCGGAAAGTGTTGATGCCGCCGAGTCCAAACTGATAGGAGAGCGGCGCCGGCGCCCCGCTCCCATCGTAGACCGAGAGTACGCTGCGATTGAAGTTGATGTCCACCGGCTGGAGCCCACCGAGGAATCCACGAAGGAAGCTGGTGCTGTCGGTGTAGAGCTTGATCGCGCGCGGGAGGTCCAGCGTCAGGCCGGCTGTTGTCGTCTGTGAGTTTCCGAGCCGCCGGGGAATGCGAAACGCACCGGTGCTGCCTCCCTGCTGCGCGAAACTAAGGGTGTTCGGATCCCGCAACATGTTGTACGAAGTACCAAAGTCCAGCCTCGGCCGAAACCAGGCCGTGATGGGAGGAGAGATGTTTATTCCAGCCTGCATCGCGCGCTCACGCTCAAGTCCCGTGTCGGTGCCAAGCACTCGATCGCGATCGCTGGCGGAGATGAGTCCGAGGGGTGAGTCCGTGCCGTATCCGCGCAGATCGCGCACCGACGTGATGTCCCAGCGAACCGACGCCGCCTTGAAGGGATGGAACACGAGGCTGCTGCCATTGCTCCAAGTCCGGGTCCTTCCCTTGACGGGGTGCGTGGTGTCGTCGAGCGCGAACGCCGGCTTCAGGAAAGAGGCGCGATCATCGTGTCCATTGGTATAAGTGCTGGTGAGATGCAACTCCGTCGGCGACCATCGCGCGATGTCGGGAAGCAGTGCGCGCAAGACGTTGAAGTCGAGTCCCACCACGAAGCTCTTCGCCTTTCCGTCCTCGTACTCGCTGCGCGACGTGCCTGTCGTGTACGACGAGTTGAGCGCGAGGTTGTTGAGAAGGGGCGACCACGCCGAGCCAGTCGATTGCTTCGTACGCCGCAAACTCAGGGTCATCGACGTCGCCGCCGAGCGCGGTCTGCGCAGTCCGTCTATCGCGTCGGCCTGGACGTCGGACTGCGTGACATACAACGGCTCGACTGAGGCTGATGTGTAGTTAACCGTGAGAGGGATGGACAGGCCGAGCGAGGCGGGAAGCAGTTTCTCCAGGTGGAACGCAGAGCTGAAGTCCAGGTTGTTGTCGGTGAGATAGCTAGGCTGCTCGGCCAACTGCTTGAAATTCGGATCGCGCCTGCTGGCGTTGATGCGAATGTCGGCGAAGTCGCTCGCGACGATCGTAAATCCAACCTGCCCGGCGAAACCAGTCTCGTTGACGACGTTCGCCAACCTGATGTCATCGACCCAGACTTCCAGCGTGTCGCCGGGAAGGATTGGATTTGCGCCAGGAGCAGCGGGAAGCCGGAGCATACCCACGGCCAACTCCTGAACGGCGGCAAGATTGGGAGGAGTCACCCCCGGATCCAGCGTGTAAACGATGTAGCCGCTGTCGCACGCGGCGAAGAGCGAGCTGGCGGTCGCTCCTATTGGAAGCGGTGTGTTCGCGATCAACACGGAATCCAGACCGGTGCAGGTGTTGCGCTGCTTTCCCTGGAGATAGGCGTTCTGAATCTGCGCCCTCAGCATGAACAGTCTCGCGAAGTTCACGCTTATCTCGGGCAGCCATGCGACCTTTGACGCTCCCGAGTTGATCGGCGTGCGATACATGTAGAAGTTGTTGTCGTCGCGGGCGATCTTTATGTAGAATTGAAGCTCTCCGTCCTGACCCCAGCCACTGCTCACACCGCGGGCCCAGACGCGCAGCTCCTTGTAGCTCATGAAGTTCTTTTCGCCTTCCGGGAAGCGGTAGTACGACTCCGCGCGGTCGAACACGGCGAGATCGGTCGCGGTAAGCCGCAGGGACCTCTCATTGATCTGAACGCGGCCGGGCTGGAAAGCGACGGTTTTGCTCGTCGGCGCGTCGGTAACGCCAGGAGGCGATACGTAGTCGATGCCACTGCGCACCTGCTTGTCCTGCGTGCCGACGACACCTGATTGAACCGCGCCGGTCGACGCCTGGTCGCCCGCGATTCCATGCAGCGTTCTGTCGCTGACCTTGAGCCAGGGGGCGCCGGTGAGTCGCAGTCGCGCCAGCGGAATGGTGCTGAACTCGTCATCGGCCACTCCGTCGCCGGAGATCATCGTGATCCGGAGCGCCCGGGCACGTCGCAGCAAGGGACGGCCGAGGGAGTCGTCGGGCGTGCGGAACGGAATGCGAAAGAAGACCCAGCACACGTCGTCGTGCGGAACTCTTGGCTGCCCTGCGAGCAGAGGCGGCTGGCTGCATACGCCGGGTCGTGTGAACTTCGAAGCGTCGGCAAGATTGACGACGTAGCGCTGCCACTGCTCCTGATCGCGCTCCGCGGTGGTGAGATTCAGGACGTTGTCGGCGTCGATGTCTTCTTCGTCGAGGCGATTGTTGTGAACCGTGCAGTTGGTCTGGGAATCGCCGAGAATCTGGCGAAGTCCGTATCCGCCCCGGCACGTCCGGGCGAAGCGCAGCGCGGCGTACGTCGGCGCCTGGCCCGGGATCGTGTCGTACTCGACGATCAACGTGTCGACGACATCGCCGGGCAGTCCGTTGTCGTTGCTCGCCACGTTGAACGCGCGAGAAAACGGATCGCGCTCGCTGTCGAGCCGGTCGAGGCCCTGAATTCGCCTGCTGTGATAAGTGGTGTCGAGCGTGCCGGGCGTCGCGCCCGGACGAACGATGAGCGTGTCGGGGCCGAACGAGACCGAGTTTTCGGAGATGTCGCCAAAATCGAAGACGAGCGTGGGGTTCTTCGACTGAGTGCTGCCGACCGGAATCTGCGCCCAGAACTCCAGGTTCTCCGCGCGCGAAATGTCGGCACCGCTTGGGTTGAGGACGGTGCGGACGGAGCGCCACCTGCGCCCCGTTGGGGCGTTTGGTACCGTCCAGCGAAAGGTATTCGTGGTGCTGTTCAACTGTCCGCCGACGGAGAGCGGATAGAGCGTGAGCCAGAGCAGCGGTTCCGGTCCGGCGATTCCGGTACCGCTCTGAGCGACCCCCGTATCGATCTGGTCGATCCGATAGCGAGCAGCGCGTCCATTAGCGTCCACCCCATTGCTCTGCCACGCCATGGTGGTGGCCCGTGTAAGATCGAAAACCGTGGCGCCAAAGCGCGCTGGAATTTTTGTTCCCAGAGCCGGCTGGCTGCTGAAATACCATTGCGGGTCGGCGAGCGAGATCTGCAAACCGCCTTCACCTTCGAATGATTCGAGATAAGCCTGCTGCGACGCATTCGTCTGGGGGCGGCTCGCGGCAATCTCGGCGGAGAAGGCGATGCGGGAAGGAACCGTCGTCGGTCCGAACGGAAGCTTGGATACGAGCTGGGTCAACGGGTCCGCGTCGAAGTTGAAGAGCGCACTCACACCGGCAACTAGCGATGCGGCGGGCTCGAATCCCAGTGGGGGACGTGTGAAGTTGGTGTGCTGGCTCTGGGAGATCGCGGTGAAGTTGATCTGGCCGTTCGCGAGCGGGAGCTCCGCGGTGGCGCCGAAAATCGATGTGGGAGTTTCCTCGAAGACGGGATTCTCCTCGTACTGAACGGTGACCTGCCGCGGCCGGGGGAACAGCGTGTCGGGCCGGTTGAAGGAGACGCGGCCGAGATCGTAATCCACTGAGTAATCGGTGCCGCGGGTGAGGGGAATGCCGTCCACGAGAAGGCGCTCCGAATTCGGCCTGACCTGCACTGTTCCAAGCATCAACGCACCGCCCTCTCCGCTTCCCTCCGACTGCGCGCGCAACCGGATGTGATATATCGCCTCGGGCCGCTGCGACGAGCGCACGTACTCCGGCGGCGTGGTGTAGATGGTATCGTTCGTCGGATTGCCGCCAACCGCGAGGCCCTTCGACGCAAAAGGCTTGGCAGACGGGAAGATGAGGAACTGATCGCGGATCGTGTGCGCGCCCGGCGAGCCGAGACTCAGCTCGAAGTTCGGGTCGCTCGGGCGCGGCCAGATTCGATTCTCGAGATCGAAGCTCGAGCTGTTCGTCGATTGTGCGAGGCCGAACAGCTTGAGATAGGTGTCGGAGTTGCCGGCGGCGGGCTTCTCCTGATCCTCGGCACTACCCGTGACGACCTTGAGCGTTACGCTCTGCCGCCGCACATCTGGTCCGCCAAGGCGGTAGATGCTTCGGATCTCGCGATCGAACGCAGGGTCGCCGGGCTGCACGTCCGGATCCCAGATGAGATTCGCGAACTGATCCCGCCGGTCGGTGAACGCGAGGTCGGGCGTGCCGCCCGTTGCCGTGTAGGTGGTGTCACGGCCGTTGATGCGAACGCGATACGCGACGACGAGACGCTCGTTGTTGAGAGCGAGCGGACGCACCAGCGCGATCCAGAGGAGAGATGGATCGGCGTAATAGTCCACGCCCTCACGCAGGTACTCGTACACCTGTCCGCGCCGCGAGCGGGGGTTGCCGATCAGGCGGAACTGCGGCCCGGCGGGATTCGGCGGCTGTCCGCCGATCAACAGGCGGTAGAGAAAGATCTTGGTCGGCCTCAGCGTATCCGGAAGGGAGGCTGAGAGCGTCGCCATTTTTTTCGTATCGAGAATGTCGACGTTCGGATACGCGCTGCCGAACACCCGCGGATCGAGCGTGAAAAAGAAGCGGCGCGGCTCGAACTGGTAGTCCTCGATCTTTCGGTCGATCGCCTGGAGCGTCCGGTCGCCGACCGTGAACACGCGGTCGCGAACGATGTTTCCCTTCTGCTGCGCGAGAATCGTCTTGAGACGCATCGAGCCGATCTTGGTGACGGCCTGGATTCCGTAGTTGCCGCTCGCGATTCCCGCCGTGATGTAGCGGGATGCGGGCGGCTGGAAGGTCACGTTGCCGACCTCGAGCCTCTGCACGAACTCACTGGGCTTCCCCTCGTAGTAGATCGAGATGTTGTTGGAAGCGTCGAACTCGCGCTGGGTATCGTAGTCGAGATTGACGTGCACCCTGTCAGCGACGATGCCGCCGGATTTGGCGGCGAACTGAAAATCCACCAGCGGCTCGAAGGCGCTGCGGCAGTTCGCCACCGGATCGAAGAAAAAAGTCGACGAGCAGAGGGCGCTCTGATTTTTTTCGCCTCGGAACTCGAGCCGTCCGTCGATCTGAAGCCCGAGATCGGCGTATTCTCCGAGTATCGGCACGCGCCTAGGTGTGACGGTGGGCTTTGGCTTTGGCGGCAGGTCACCCGGATACGCCGGCGCGGGCGCCGAGGTGGCGAAGTTGCTGGTCGCGACCTGACCCCACACCGCCTGGAGAATCGTGCGCATGTTCTGCTGGAAGGCTGTCGCGCGCGCGGCCTCGATCTGTGCCTGTGCCTTACGGAACGATTCGCGGTCGCCGCGTGAAAGAACCGACGGAAGAATCAGCGGAAGTGTGTCGCGTCCGAGCCGCAGCCGGAGCGCGGGGGTTCCCGGCGTGCCCGTCGGCGGAGTGACCGGCGGTGCTGGAGTGATCTTCCGCGTCGTGTCGCTCGGATCTTGCGCGCGCGCGGTTCGGCCAGCCGCAAAAAGCAGCGCAATCGCGGCGAACGCGAGCGCGGTGCGGCGTGGTCCGCGCTCGATCGAACGCGCGGAACTCGTTGTCTGCGTGTCGCTTACCCATGAGCGCAGGGTATATTTCACTCCGTGAAGATACTGCACCGCTACGTTCTAAAGGAACACGTGGGCCCGCTGACTTTCGCCCTGGCAGCGCTCACTTCGATCCTGCTGTTGCAGTACATCGGGAAGCATTTCGGGGAGCTGGTCGGCAAAGGGCTGCCGACGGTCGTGATCGCCGAGTTCTTCGGACTGTCCGTGCCGCTCACGGTAGCGCTGACTCTGCCGATGGCTGTTCTCGTCGCGACTCTGTACGCGTTCAGCCGGCTGGCGGCCGAAAACGAGATCACGGCGCTCAAGGCCAGCGGAGTGAGCCTGGTTAGCGTGCTCACGCCCGTGCTGTGGGCGGCGCTCGGCGTGACGGTGGTGATGATCGGGTTCAACGATCAGATCCTCCCCAGATCCAATCACCGGCTGGCGGTACTTCAGCGTGACATCGCGCAAAAGAAGCCGACGTTCGGACTGCGCGAGCAGGTGATCAACGAAGTCAGTCCCGGAAAGTTCTACCTTCGCGCGGGACATCTGGACGAAGCGTCGAATATGATGCGCGAAGTGACGATCTACGACATGGCGGATCCAACCCGCCGCCGCACCATCTTCGCGGACAGCGGCAACATGAGGATGAGCAAGGGGTTGACGGACCTCGAGCTCACGCTCTACAACGGCAACATGCAGGATGTTCCCACCGCGAATCCAGACGAGCTGCAGCGGCTGTACTTCAACGTCGATCAGATTCGAGTGCGCGGCGTGGGGAACCAGTTTCAGAAGACCACCGCCGACGCCTATAAGAGCGACCGAGAGATGACCGTGTGCGAGATGCAGGAGGCGCAGGACAAAGCGCGCCGCGACCACGAGGGCGCCCGCAAGGATTTCGAGACGAAGCTGGCTGCGCTCAAGAAATCGAAGGCGACACTGAGCAAGGACGTTCTAAACACGAACACCAGCGCACCCTGGGACATCGGGCTCGGGAGGCTGTACTGCAATGCCATGGCGCTGTTCGCCCCCAAGCAGGCAAAGGCACAGGGCGTATCGACGACGCCGAGGGTGATACTGAAGCAGAGCGCATCGTCGACCTCGCAGAGCACGTCGTCAACCGCGGCTACTCTCCCTCCACCGGCGGCCAGAAAGGGAGCAGCATCGCCGGTCCCCGATGTGAATAAAGTTCTTACCCAGGGACCGCCGCCCAACTCGTCCGATCTCGTCGCCGTCGAGGGGTTGAGGATCCGACTTCAGGACACCGCGCAGCTCATGAATTCGTACGGAGTCGAGATCCACAAGAAATTTGCGCTCGCCGTAGCCTGCTTCGTGTTCGTCCTCCTGGGCGCCCCGATCGCGCTGAGATTCCCGCGCGGCGGCGTGGGTCTAACGATTGGGGTCAGCCTGTTTGTTTTCGCGCTCTACTACGTGTGCCTGATCGCCGGCGAGTCGATCGCCAAGCGCGGATTCATGCCGGCGGTGGTGTCGATGTGGATGGCAAATGTCATCTTCGCCCTGATAGCCCTTTGGATGCTGGCCAGGATGGGCCAGGAGGGCTCGACCGCGCGCGGCGGCGACATGAGGGACATGATCGGGGCGATCAAGGGATCGATCCGCTCGAAGATCGGGTGGAAGGACCGTAGGATTCGGCGCGAGCGAGTCGCAGCTTGAAGAGAATGGTGCGGGCGCTCGACCGCTACGTCTTCGTCGAATTCTGGAATATCTTCGTGGCGACGGCGCTCGGCTTTCCGATCCTCCTCATCGTCATCGATCTTACCGACAACCTCGACAAATACCTCAGCCAGAGACTGACGGTGGGCCGCATCGCGCTCAGCTATTTGTACTGGCTTCCCGACTCGATGTTCATGGTGCTGCCGGCTGCCGTTCTGTTCGCGACGGTGTTCGCCATCGGCTCGCTGACGCGCCATTCGGAGATCACCGCGGCCAAAGCGTCCGGCATCAGCTTCTACCGTCTCATCGCTCCGATTTTCGCGGGCGCAATCATCGCGACGATTCTCGGTCTCATACTCGGCGAGCTCGCTCCGATCACCAACAAGAAGCGCCTGGAGATCCTCGACGCGAACCGCGTCAACGTCGGCAACGATCGCTACAACTTCGCTTACGCGGCCGACGGCGGACGCGTCTACAAGATCGGCGCCCTGCATCTGCTCGAGCCGTCGATTGAGGGGATGGTGATCGAGCGGAAGGGCAACGGTCCCGAATATCCATCGTATGTCGTCACGGCCAGCACGGCTCGATACAAGTCGTCGAAGGGCTGGGTGCTGCAGAAGGGGGCCATGCACGTGATCCCCGACAGTCTGCACAACATGACGTTCAGCTTCGACTCGCTGGTCGACCGTCACTTCACCGAGCCGCCGAAGCAGCTGACGCTCGCCCAGAAGGCGCCGGCGGACATGGGCTTTCGGGAGCTCGGACGCTTCATCACGTCGATGGAGAGGTCGGGAGCAGAAGTGAACGAGCTTCGGGTCGAGAGGATGCTCAAGATCGCGATACCGGTCACGTGCATCGTGATTCTCCTCTTCGGGGCGCCGCTGGCGACGAGCACGCAGCGCGGCGGCGCGGCCTACGGAATCGGACTCAGCCTGGCGACGACCGTGATCTTCCTGATGCTGATCCAGCTCACCAAAGGCATCGGCGGCAAGGGAATCATACCCGCGGACCTGGCAGCGTGGCTGCCAAGCATCATATTCGGCGTGGTGGGATCCATCCTCTTCGCGCGCGTCAGAACTTGATCCGGGATCCGCTCCGCCCTTTTCGCAAGGTAGGGAAGTGGGGTTACTTCCTGCGTGACATCGGCATCGCCTTAAGGGATCCGGCAACCTATGGGCGGGAGACGATCCGACAGATGCGGAACATCGGCGTCGATTCGGTGCCGCTCGCTGCGATAGTCGCGGCGTTCATCGGCGCGGTCACGGCGTTTCAGACGAGGTATCAGCTGTTCGGAGGGGTGCAGCTCTCGGTCGTAGGGCTGATCTCGCGCCAGTCGATAGTTCTCGAGCTCGGTCCGCTTCTGACGGGCCTGGTGCTGACGGGACGTGTTGGAGCGCGCATCACGGCCGAGATCGGAACGATGCGCGTGACCGAACAGATCGATGCGCTGGAGACGCTCGCGTACGATCCGATCGCATACCTGGTAGTACCACGCGTGATCGCGGCGCTCGTCATGTTACCTGTGCTCACGATCCTGGCAGACGCCGTCGGGATCGGGACAGCGATGTTCACCGCGGTCACAGCGACTGACGTCACGTCGGCCGCGTTCGCCGAGGGGCTGCGGCTATCGTTCACGCCGTTCCAGATAGTGTACAGCATCATCAAGGCGACTATATTCGGGGGCGCGATAGCCTTCTTCTGCTCCTACGAGGGCTACACTGCAAACGTCGGCGCCGAAGGCGTCGGTCGGAGCACCGCGCAGGCAGTAGTCGTGACGTCGGTCGCCATTCTCGTGCTGGATGCGCTCACCGCGCTCCTGCTCGCCCCATACCTCCAGGCATGAAGAAGAAAAGAGACGAAGTATTGGTTGGCCTCGTGATCGCGATTGCTGTCATAGTGACGGTGCTCGGCTCGCTCTGGCTCGCGCGTGGAGGATTGTCGAAGGGTTATCCCCTGTACGTGAAATTCCCGTGGGGCGCGGGACTCAAGCAGGGGCAGCCGGTGCTGCTCGTGGGCGTGAACGTCGGCTACGTGGACGAGGTCGATCTGCACCAGGATGGCATCCTCGTCACGACGCTGAGGATCCAGAAGCACTACCATGTGCCGGTGACGAGCAAGGCGGCGGTCGTTCCGAACGGCATCTTCGGCGATCAGGCTATCGCGCTCACCCC
>JAYWBE010000335.1:0-12281 GCA_043781715.1 Gemmatimonadaceae bacterium | reverse complement strand
CGCCGTTCTCCGCGGTGAGCGGAGTGCTGATCAGATTGTGAACGATTGGTAGGGTGAACCCGGCAGTCTTTCCGGTTCCGGTCTGGGCGAGACCAATCAGGTCCCGGCCCGCCAGAGCCAGGGGAATCGCCTGTTGCTGGATCGGCGTGGGATGGGTGTATCCGGCGTCGCGAACCGCTTGGAGCAGTTCGGGGGCGAGGTCGAGCTCGGCAAAGGAGACATTCGCCTCAGGGTTCTGTTCAATCATCTATCCTAATATACGCAGGGGGTCTGACTTCAAGTCAGTTAGACACGGGCGCGGCGAAGAAGAGCAATCAATGCCTCATTCACTTCATCAGGCGTCTCCTCCGTGATGATGTGCCCCGCGTCGGAAATAGCGCGCAGCACGATTTGGGGAAGGAGTCGAACGAAGATCCCCATCCCATCGGCAGGCATCATGTGATCCAGGCTGCCCCAGAGGGCGACGGCCGGAAGATTGACCGCGACGAGCTGCCGATGAACGGCCGCATTCCAGTCGTAGTTGTGAAGCAGCTCGCGCATCGCGAGCGCGAATTCCGGGAACTGCGACGGCGCAAGGTACTCCTCCACATCGCGCTCAGTAAAATGTCCGCGCTTCCCGTAAACCCGCGTCAGCGCGAGCTTCACGACTACCCGCGGCTTCACCTGGCGAAGCATCGGCGTAAGGGCGGCGGGGGTGAGAAAGCGGTACAGCCCCATCAGCGGCACGCCTTTGAGTCCGACGGGGGAAAGCAGGCCGAGACAGCGGACGCGCTCGGGATATCGCGACGCGAAATGGTAGATGAGGGATCCGCCAAGGGAATGTCCGGCGAGTGCCGGACGCTCGAGCTCGAGCGCCTCGAGGATGTCGCGCAGATGCTCCACCAGCGACTCGATCGTGTACTCTTCGCTCGCGAGCGGTTTGTCGGACAATCCGTGTCCCTTGAGCTCTACGGCAATCGCGCGAAATCCGGCTTCGACCAGCGCCGGCATGTTGCGGTGAAAAGTGTAGGCGCTGCAACCCCAGCCGTGAACGAGCACCACTGGCGGCGAAGCTGGATCGCCTCGTTCGATCACGCGAATCTTTATTCCCGAGCGAAGACGCGGAAAACTCACGCGGTATGCCGGTTCACCGGCGGGGAACATTTCGCCGGGACTGAGATTGTTCCGGTGACCGGATCCGATCATCAGATCAGATTAATTCGATTTCTCGGCCGAGAAGTTTTCCGATGAGCCCGATTCGGAAGGTGACATCCGCCCATTTCGACTCGGGTGTAGCTCCGTCGTCGAGAGGGAAGGTGGACCACGCCCATTGATGCGCCGTCGTCGGCCGCTCCATTCCCTTGTGCGGATGCCACACGCCGCTGCGGTCGCGATCGTCGACGAATCTCTCGTAGAGCTTCATCCAACCATCGTTGCGGCGGAGGAAGTTGAGCCGTGCCATCGTCTCGAGCCACACCAGCGCGAACGGGACATCCGCCTCGACAGCGTTCCGGTGCGGCAAGAGGTCACCCATGATGAGGTGAGGCTGCGGCACCATTTTCTTTCCGAAGAGCTGGATTGTCTCCTGGCGTGGGAGCGGCTGCGTAATCCAGTCGTAGATGCGCTCGACGCCGCTGAAGTGCTCGTGCCGGAAGATCGGCATGTGCGCGAGCATCGTCAGCGTATAGATCGATGGCGGCGCGGATTCTGGCGCAAGCACGTGGGTGTTGCCAACCCGCATCCACGGCTTCTCGCCGAGCGGTGAGTTGAGGTACGAGACGGTGCGCTCGAGAATGCGGCGCGCAGCACCACGCAGTCGCGGATCGTTCTCGTATCCCATCTGCGCGAGCGTCGCCGCTGCGGCTTCGCGGAAGATGCCGCGTGTGCGCCGAACGATATCATCATCCCGAGCCTTCGTGCCGAGCTCGAAGGTGAACGCAGGATCGTTGTCCTCGGCGAGCAGTCGGAAAAGAATCCGGCGAGCGAGGACGAGGGGCGGCGACTCACGGCTCCAGCCGTACTCGGAAAGGCGTCGAACCGCCGGAATCGTTCCGATGTTGGCGAAGTCGGTGGCGTGTCGCCCCGGAAGTGAAAGAACCGATTGATTCCACATTCCGTCGCGGGACTGCGTGACGGCGAGCCTGATAGCGGGCCGGTGCGAATACGGAAGCCAGTCGAAGTCGGGCGAAGCCGGGTCCGCTGCGCGCGCGACCTCGGTCATCGCCCGGTACTTGATCGGCGCCGACGCGTGCTCGAGCAGCCAGCTCAACGGAAAGGAGATTGGCTCCGAGGCGGGCGCTGATATGGTTGGGGCTGGTTCGACGGTGGTACTGGGTGCAGTCACAGGCGGCGCTCGGCACGCTGAAAGGAGCAATATTCAAAACCGGCAAGCTGGATGAGCCGCCGGCAGCGGGGAAGAATAGCACGATTTCGCTCCGCCGCATAGGGGCGAGAGGCTAAGTCACTGAAAGAGAATAGGTTAGGCGCTTGATAACTCGGGAACTGCAACTGAACGAGTGGTGAGGTGCCAGCTTTGGAGGATGGCGTTCAGCCTTACTACGTCGGGTGCCCAGCTAGCAGCTCACATCTTGGTTCAGTTGCAGTTTTCTTCACAGCGCCCCAACCTTTTCTCGTCCTTCGGCGTATAACATCCGTGACGCCAGTTCGGCGTCCAACACACATCTCCAGGAGAGTAGGATGAAGGCTATTCGCATCGCCACGCTGGCTGCTGCCCTCTGCGTTGGCATGACATCGGTCGCCGCAGCCCAAGGCGCCCCACCTCAGGGTCAGGGCCAGGGCGAAATGCGCCGTGGCGGCGGAATGGGCGGAATGCTCCTCAAGGACATCACCTTGACCGAAGCGCAGAAGGATCAGATCAAGACCATCCGCGAGAAGTACGTGCCGAAGCAGATGGAGCTTCGCAAGGCAGTTCAGGCTACCGGTGGCCCGCCGGACGAGGCGACCCGCGCCAAGATGATGGAGCTCCAGAACCAGCAGTCAGCCGAGATCCGCGCGATCCTCACCGCCGATCAGCAGGCGACGTTCGACAAGAATCTCGCCGAGATGAAGTCGCGCATGGACGCTCGCCGCAACGGCAGCAGCTAAACTCCCGCTATGACTGCGGCTCCAGGGCCGCGAGCGTGTAGTTGCTTTTCGGGTTCCAGAGGATCCAGCTCTGGAACCCGTTGTCGTATCCGGCCTTCTTCTGGGCTCGAATCTGCCCCGCTTTATAGCGCGGCAGACCAAGCGTGAAGTCCTGGTACCAGGGAATGATGAGCGCGGCGTTGGGGACGGAATCACTCCGCGCGATCGCGTCCTTGAGGGCGTGATCGATGGTCTCGTATGGGTGCGCGTTGGGATTGCGAAGGTTGTAGGTGCCGCGCGCGAAGTGCGACGGATAGATCATCGGCAGGACGACATCCACCTGGTCGACGAACATCTCCCATCGCTGTCCGATTCCCATGTCGGTGGTGTCGGTCGCGGTCAGTCCGAACACATCGGCGGTGACGCGGATGCCTCGCGGCTTGAGCGCGGTGCGAACGAAGCCGAGCTGATCGCGAATGACCTGCGCGCGTGTGCGGCCGTTTGCCAGTGGATAAACGGTCTCGTTGATCAACCGCTTCTCGTCGGGAAAGCGCACGTAGTCGAACTGGACTTCGCTGAAGCCGACATCGTAGGCCTCGCGCGCGAGATCGGCGGCGTACTGCCAGACGATGCGCTGGTGCGGATCGAGCCACGGGTTGCCGTTCTTGTCGAGCCATGGCTTGAGATCGGATTTCCGCTTGATCGCGAGGTCCTGCTTCTTCTGGGCGAGGAGCGGATCCTTGGCGACGACGATCCGCGCGATCGGGTAGATGCCGTGCGCCGTCATCGTGTCGAGAACGGCGCGCAGCTTCGAGCGCGACATCCAGTGGCCGTCGGCGGTATCGGCGCCAATTTCACGCGCCAGCGGGACGCTCGACCGATAGAGCACGAATCCGCGGTCATCCTTCACGTCGATGACGAGGGCATTGATCTCGGTCGTCCTCGCGACCTCGATCAGTCGATCCAGTTTGCTACCGAGCGCCGCCCATCGATTCACATAGAGGCCGCGGAGGGTGTCGGGAGTCGGAACGTGAGCGACGGGCGCGACTGACTCACCTCTCACTGGCGCAGACGATGCGGTCGCCTTGCCGCGCGATGCCGGCGGCGACTGACCGATCTGATATCCCGCGTCACCGCGCTGCTGGCATGCGAGCGCGAGGAAAAAGAACGCGACCGTTCCTATCCGTGCCGTATTCATCGTCTTTTGGTGTCGTGGAGGCGCGATGCGCCCGGACTCAGAGCGCGTTCAGCTCGGCGTTGGCGTCGGAGAGGTAACCCATCTCCCTCACCACGCTCTGTGCCTGCTGAGTGACCATTGTGAGGCCGGTCGGCTGGGCGTTGAGGCCGCCGGTGCGGAAACGCACCAGCTCCAGACGCATCGATCTGAGGAGCTGACGGCAGTTGTCCAGCTTCTCCTGGGCTTCCTTTTTCTTGCGCGCGATCTCCGCGATGGCGCGGCGCTGCCTCCGCAGCATCGCGAGACGGCGTACTCGCCCCTCGCTGGCGCTGTAGTCGAGCGGATTCGCCTGCGATTCGAGCGTCGTTATCTCCCTCTCGACACCTTCGGGCGTCTCACGGCCGGCGCTCCGATCCATGTCAGAGAGTGTAAGAGCGAGCTGCTGCACCCTTCTGAACACCGCGTCGGCTGATGCCGCGACCTCGGGAATCTGCTCTCTCTCATCAGGTGGCATGTTGAGGAGCTGCCGATGGATCTCGCGATGATCACTTTCCGCTTCACGAATCGCTGATCCATACCGCGAGTCCGCGAAAGGCGCGGGCGATCCAGCGGGAATCGGGCTCAGGCTCGTCGTCGGGCCACCCACCCTAGGGTAGGGCTGGAACGGCTGCATCGTTGGAAAAGGAGAAATCGGCGAGAACATTCCCTGCCCTCGCGCCCGCGCCCGCGCGCGAACTTCGGCGCGCTTTTTATCGTCGAAGAGCGCACGCGCATCGTCGATCGTCTCGGCGGCGACATCGAAGATCAGTCGGTCACGCGGCTGACGGAACACGTCACGCCAATCGTAACCCGCGGCCCAGAGCTTCGAGTACTTGAACGCGAGGGCCACCGTCCAGATGACCGTGAGCGCGATGAAGTCGTGATTCCCGAAGAGCGAGATCGGAACGAGGATCGCGTTTACCGCGAGATAGGGCGCGAGCTTGCGCCGGAACGAGACGACCATCGGCGCGTTCCACTTGCTCAGCTCTTCCGGGCTCGGCTGGGAGGGCGTGTACGGCGACTGCGTCGCCGGCGTATAGCGATCCCTCAGGGGCTCGATGATTTCGCGCTCGCGCGCACTCGCGCGCGTTCCCGCCATGGACGCGGCGGCCGTAGCGCGTGTCGCGAGCGTCGGCATCGAGCCGCCGTCGAGAGCGACCGCGAAGGCGGCTGCGTTCGGGAAGCGATCGGCCGGATCCTTCTCGAGACACATCATCACGGCGCGCGAGAGATCCTGCGGCAGGTCGGGCCAGCGCTCGTCCACGGGGATCGGCCTCTCGGAGAGATGCTTCACCAGCATGGAAGGCGTGTTGTTGGCGACGAATGGCGGCTGACCGCACAGCATCTGGTAGCCGACCACACCGAGTGAGTAGAGGTCGCTGCGTCCATCGATGGCGCTATCACCGGCGGACTGCTCGGGAGACATGTATGCCGGAGTTCCGATCGCCATTCCCGTCGCGGTGAGCCGCGAGTCACCGCTGTCGGTGAGGGCGCGCGCGATGCCGAAGTCCGTCACCATAGCGCGACCTGTCTCTGCATCGATGATGATGTTGTCCGGCTTGATATCGCGGTGGATGACGTTGCGGTTGTGCGCGTACGCCAGCGCATCGGCGACTTCGCGCAGAATGCGCCGCACTTCGACCGGAGCTATCGGACCGTGCTGCTGCAGCCGCTGGCCGAGGTTGTCACCCTTGATGTACGCCATGACGAAGTAGACGAGATTGTCTTTCTCTTCGACGGTGTAGATCGGAACGATGTTCGGGTGATTGAGCTGCGCGGCGGTCTCTGCTTCCCTCAGGAATCGCTGCCGGATGTCGGCGCGAAAGCTCAGCTCCGGCGGCAGCACCTTGATCGCGATCTCGCGCTTGAGACGCCTGTCTCGGGCGCAGTACACGATGCCCATACCGCCGCGACCGACCTCGCTCTCTAGCTCATAGTTTGCAGAGAGGACCTGAGCCACATGTGTGCCGAGCTCGTCGGTTGGACTAATTGGCATTTGACCGCGTCAATTCAGCAGTTCCCGCGTTGCGATTCGTGCCGTGCTGGCGTAAATCCAAGAGAGCAAAAGATGCAGTATGGGAGGGCTGTGGAGTAGTATCTAAATAAGAATCTTGTCCTCGGAATAACAATGGCACAGCGACAAACATTACCCGTTCTCCCTTTGAGGGGGACTGTGATTTTCCCGGGCCTTACCCAGCCGATAGCGGCGGGCCGGCCTTCAACCCTCCGTGCGATCGAGGCTGCCCTCAAAGGCGACCGCCTCGTGTTCGCGGTCGCGCAGCGCGACAACACCGAGGAGCCAACGGCGGACATCCTGTATTCGATGGGCGTCATTGCGCGCATCGGCCAGATTCAGCGTGGGCTTGGCGGCGTACAGCTTCTGTTGCAAGGCGAGCAGCGCGCGACCGCCCTTCAATATTCGACTGCGGACGGCTACCTGAGCGCGGTAACCATTCCGGCTGAGGAGATGACTCCTCAAACTGAAAACGATCCTGCGTTCACGGCGTTACAGAAAGAGACGCGCGAGCGGGCGGCTGAGCTCGGGGAGC
This sequence comes from Gemmatimonadaceae bacterium, assembly GCA_043781715.1. Lineage (GTDB taxonomy): Bacteria > Gemmatimonadota > Gemmatimonadetes > Gemmatimonadales > Gemmatimonadaceae > UBA4720. Next base: position 5,453 of record JAYWBE010000335.1, on the reverse strand, counting down.
GCAGAGGACTTCCAGAGGAAGTCGTTCACCAGGTTCTCGATTCCGTCACCGAGCCGGGCCGCTTTGCCGACCTGGTCGCCGGCTATATCGAGCTTCCCGTCCCCGAAAAGCAGGGACTGCTGGAGACGCTGAGCGTGGAAGAGCGGCTTCGCCGCGTTCTCGTCCACGTGCAGCGGCAGGTTGGCCTCCTCGAGGCGCAGGAAGACATCAAGTCGCAGGTCCAGGAGGAGCTGGGAGAGCGGCAGCGCGAGATGTATCTGCGCGAGCAACTCAAGGCGATCCAGAAGGAGCTCGGCGACGACGACTCGAGCAAGGAGATCACGGAGCTTCGCGACAAGCTCGCGAAGCTGGAGCTCCCGAAAGTGGCGCGCGCCGAAGTCGAGCGCGAGCTCGGAAGGCTCGAGAGAGCCGGCCGTGAGTCGATGGAAGCGCAGGTGATTCGCACATATCTCGAGTGGATCGCCGAGCTGCCGTGGAACAAGCGATCGGATGACCAGCTCGATCTCAGGCACGCGGAGACTGTGCTCGAGGAAGATCACTACGGACTCAAGGATGTGAAGGATCGCGTCCTCGAGTTTCTGGCCGTGAGACAGCTGCGCGCGAGCCAGCTCACCGACGAAGTCGAGAAGACCGGTGAAGTGCCGGCCGCGCGCCTTTCCCCCAGCAAGGAAGACGCGACGCCGTCGCTCGCCGTCGGCGACCACGCCGACCGGCCCATCACGGACAAGGTGGAGGCGAAGTCGCGCGCGATGGCGAAGGGGCCGATCCTTCTGTTCATCGGACCGCCAGGCGTCGGCAAGACATCGATCGCCAAGTCGATCGCGAGATCGCTTGGCCGCGAGTACGTCCGGGTGGCACTCGGCGGCGCCCGCGACGAAGCCGACATCCGTGGACACCGTCGCACGTATGTCGGCGCGATGCCGGGCAGGATCATCCAGGGACTCAAGCAGGCCGGGACGAAGAACCCTGTCTTTCTGCTCGACGAAGTCGACAAGCTCGGAACGTCGTACCAGGGTGATCCGTCGAGCGCTCTGCTCGAAGTCCTGGATCCCGCGCAGAACGACACCTTCACGGACCACTATCTCGGCATCCCGTTCGATCTGAGCGAGGTGCTGTTCATCGCGACCGGGAACTTCGTGCAGAACATTCCTGGTCCGCTGCTCGACCGCATGGAGGTCGTGGACTTCGCGGGCTATACCGAGAAGGAAAAGGCCGAGATCGCGAAGAAGTACCTGTTGCCGCGGCAGCTCGAGGAATCGGGACTGAGCGGGAAAGACATCACCTTCACCAGTGACGCCATCATGTCCGTGGTGTCGAACTACACTCGCGAAAGCGGAGTGAGACAGCTCGAGCGTCAGATCGGCGCGGTGGCGCGGAAGCTCGCCCGCAAGATTGCGTCGAGCGAAGAGGTGACGCACACGGTCGACGCCGAGGCGGTAAGAGAGCTGCTCGGCAGGCCGCGCGTTCATCCCGAGCACGCGCTGCCGGAGAGCGAGGTCGGAATTGCGACCGGCATGTACTACACGCCGATGGGTGGCGATATCATGTTCGTCGAGGCCTCGATTCGAAGGTATTACGGTAGCCGCGAGGCAGACGGGCCGAACCAGGTCGGTCCCGGCGGCCCAGTGGCTCTGATTCTCACCGGCCAGCTCGGCGATGTCATGAAGGAATCGGCACGGGCGGCATTCACCTACGCGACGAACAACGCCTCCAGTCTCGGGATTCCACGCGACAGGCTGGGCGCGATCGAAGCGCACATCCACGTGCCCGCGGGCGCGATTCCAAAGGATGGACCGTCAGCGGGAATCGCGATCGCGACGGCGCTCGTGTCGGAGATGGCGGATCGTCCGGTGAGGCAGGACGTGGCGATGACGGGCGAGATCACGCTCCGTGGCCGGGTGCTGCCGATTGGTGGTTTGAAGGAGAAGGTCCTCGGAGCGCATCGCGCGGGGATCAAGACCATCATCATCCCGAAGGGCAATGAGGCCGACATCGAAGACGTGCCCGAGGAGGTTCGCAAGGCGCTCTCGTTCCACCCGGTGGAGACGCTGAGCGAGGTGCTGAAGATCGCCCTCGTGCCGGTGGAGGCGGGCGAGCAGGCGCCACCGTTGGAGATGCAAGAGGTCGCGTAGCGTCAACGGAGAACTGAAACGGGGAGCCAATCATGGCTCCCCGTTTTCGTTCGGTTAGAAAATGATCGGCCCCCAGGCGAACAACTTCCACGGATCTGCCTTCAGGGACACCGGCTCCGTTCCTTCCACGAAGTATTCGGTGTAACGACGTTCCGGAGGCGTCTGATCCGTCGCGAGCTCACCCGTCGCGCGATCCACGTCGCCAAATATCACGCCGAGCGGCGGAGTCCACTGCTCGGCCGCGTGTGACGTCAGAATCTCCGGCTTGGCGGCGTAGTAGCGAGCGACCATCTTGCCCCACACGGGAGCGGCGAGCGATCCACCGGCAGCGCCAGGCGCAATCGACGTTGGTGTGTCGAAGCCGAGCCAGACTCCGGCGACGAGATCGGGCGTGAGGCCGATGAACCACACATCGGAGTTGTCGTTGGTCGTTCCAGTTTTTCCAGCGACCGGAATCGATACCGGCAGAAAGCGTCGAATGCTCGACGCAGTGCCGCGCTCGACGACGTCCCGCATCATGTCGCGCACGACGTAGGTGACGCGGGGGTCGAGCGCCGGAGGGAGCGCCTTCACCTCGCGGCTCATCACAATTTTCCGGTTCCTGTCTTCGACGCGGTAGATGAAGCGGGGCTCTACCGGCGTTCCGAGATTCGCGAACGTGGTGTAGGCCGCCACGATATCCAGCGGCTGCACCACCGAGGCGCCGATGGCGCTCGACGGATACGGAGCGATCTTCGAGCTCAGCCCCATCCGGTGCGCGAGATTCGCGATCGAGTCCATCCCCAGTTTCTGCCCGAGCTGGACGGAGACGACGTTGCGCGATTTGGCGAGCGCCTCGCGAAGCGTGAGCGGACCGAGATATTGCCCATCGGAATTCTCGGGGCTGTAAACGGTGCCGTTCGGGAGGTTGATCGCGAGCGCCGTGTCCTGGAAGATCGTGTTGGGCGTGATGCTGTCGGCTATGGCCAAGGCGTACACGATGGGCTTGAACGACGACCCGGGCTGCCTCATTCCATCGACCGCGCGATCGAACTGCGAGTCGTTGTAATCGCGCCCGCCGACCAGCGCGCGAACATCCCCGGATGTCGGATCGAGCGCCACCACCATCCCCTGGAGATAGCTGGTCGTGCGGCCCGACTTCGATCCCGGCGTCGAGCCTGGAGCGTATTTCGGATGCGCGTAGTCGGGCTGTGACTCGAGCGCCGCGGTCTCCTCCGCCAGCGCGCTCGTTGCCGCGTTTTGAAGAACGGGATCGAGGCTCGTGTAAATCCGGTACCCGCCTTGAGTGACCGGAATCCCCGCTCGCGTCGCCTGGATGCGAACCACATCGACGAACCAGGGGGAGTACGCGGAGTACCCGGCATTCGGGAAGGTCACGAGCGGCGCCGCCTTCGCCGCGGTCGCCCGCGCGGACGTGATGTAGCCCTGATCATTCATCAGTGACAGCACGACGTTGCGGCGCTGCCGCACGCGGTCGGGATACTTGAGCGGATCGTAGAGCGCCGGCCCCTTGGGCATCGCCGCCAGCGAGGCTGCCTCCGCCAGCGAGAGCTTCGATGCACTCTTGCCGAAATAGTGGCGCGCCGCGCTCTCGACTCCGTACCACCCGTGTCCGAATCCAATCTGGTTCAGATATCCTTCGAGTATCTGGTCCTTGGTGTAGTGCTTCTCCATCTCACGCGCGGCCGACTGCTCCTTGAGCTTTCGGCCGAGGCTCATGTCGGTGCGGTCGATGAGCGTGGGATGCATGTTGCCCACGAGCTGCTGTGTGATGGTGCTCGCTCCGCGGCGCTCTCCGAAGATGTTGTCCTTGAGAGCGCCCGCGATGCCGACGACATCGACTCCGTCGTGCTGGTAGAAGCGGTGATCCTCCACAGCAACGAACGCCTGCGGCAGATATTTCGGCAGCGATTTGATCGACACGTTGGTGCGGATCTCCTTGCCGATCTCGCCGATGAGCGACCCATCCCGGGCCAGGACCAGCGATGCCTGGGGCATCGGGACGATCGTCCAGGGCTCCGTGTCGTTGGTCCCGGGCTGCTGCGCGCGCACGAGCGCGGGCGCAAACACAAGGGCAGCCAGAACGAGCGCGCGGAGCGGTTGATTGTACCTCTGCGCTATGGCAACTTCAGAAGGATGGATCGATCTATTCATCTCGTCGTAGTTCAGTTCAAGCCGCGCAAAGGCGACTATGCCGCCAACCTCGCCCGTCTGGCCGGCATTTTTTCGCAAATCGACTCGCTCGACCCGCGTCCCGATGTCGCCGTCTTCGCGGAGACCGCCCTCACGGGATATTTCGTCGAAGGGGGCGTACGCGACGTCGCCATGACGGCCGGCGCTTTCGCCCGGGACCTTCAAGCGCAGTACGCCTCCGCAGTTACTACACCGCGGATGCTTGATGTGTGCATTGGGTTCTACGAGGTGTGGAACAACGCCTTCTATAATAGCGCGCTCTATGTGACGCTGGGAGGCGACCAGCCGGTGATCCGACACGTCCACCGCAAGTTGTTCCTGCCGACGTATGGGATGTTCGACGAGGAGAGGTTCGTCGATCGCGGATTCGAGGTCCGGGCGTTCGATACGGAGTGGGGTCGGGCGGCCATGCTGATCTGTGAAGACGCCTGGCACAGCCTCACCGGGACCGTCGCCGCCCTGGATGGTGCCACGATGGTTTTCGTCGTCTCCGCGTCGCCGGCACGTGGAGTCTGGCCACGCGAGGACGAGGGCCCGGTTCCAGCCAACCTGAAACGGTGGGAGCGACTCGCGCGCGACATCGCCGAAGAGCACGGCGTGTTCGTGGCGCTGGTGAATCTCGTCGGCACCGAGGGCGGAAAGACGTTTGCCGGCGGGTCAATAATCTGCGGACCGCACGGAGATGTTCGCGCGCGCGCGCCCTTGTGGGACGAGACGATCATGACGATCTCGCTCGACCCGCAGGATCTGACGCGCGCCCGGTCCGATGCGCCTCTCCTCACTGATCTGCAGACGATGATGCCGCACCTCATGCGCACGGTCGATCGAATTCAGGCGGGTGAGCGGCTGGTGTTGAGCTACGACGACGAGCCGACAGACGGCAAACCGCTCACTCCGGCGAGCCGAAGCACGGGTGGCGAGCGCGCCGCGGCGACTGCACTGCCAGCAAAGAGCTCGAAGCGCAGCGCGGGCGCCGCCGGCGCGAGTCGCAATGGCAGCGAGCCCATTGCCGTGATGCGCGCCCCCGAATCTCGCTCGGGACCGCCGCCACTCGAGATCGATCCGGAGCTCACTGCCGGCTGGCTCGTCTCCTTTCTGCGAGAGGAATTCGAACGCCGCGGATTCGAG
>JAYWBE010000334.1:0-12317 GCA_043781715.1 Gemmatimonadaceae bacterium | reverse complement strand
AGTTTCTTGTCGCCGGTGGTCTTGAACGTGACGATCTCCGACGCGATCCCACGCTCGAGCAGCGCGCTCTCGACGAGCCGCGCCTGCCGCAGCGCGAGCTCGGAAGCCCGCGTGCCGATTCTCACGACCGCCGGATCTGTCTCCCGCCTAGAAGGCACTGAAGACCGCTGATGCGAGACTGTCGAGCGTTGATTCTTTTGCTTCCACTCTCACCTCGATTCCCGCTTCCCGCAGCGCCTCGGATGTCTGCGCTCCGATGGACGCGGCCGGGACGCGCAGCGCCAGCTCTGCTCCGACGGCGTCGATGTATCCCCTCACGGCAGAGGCCGAAGTGAAGGTGACGAGATCCACCTTTCCGGCTTCGATGGCTCGCGCGAGCTTTTCGGCCCCCTCACCATCCACCACCGAACGGTACGCATCTATCACTGTCACATCCGCGCCGATTTCCCGCAGGCCCAGTGGTAACACATCCCGCGCGCCTTGAGCGGTTACGTAGAGCACCTTCTTCCCAGCGACGTCATCGCGCGCCTGCATCGACTCCAGCAATCCCTCGGCGACGAAGCGATTCGGAATCACGTCCACAGTAATTCCGTGCTCGAGCAGGGCGCCCGCCGTCGCGGGACCGACGGCGGCAACCCTGAGCCCGGCAAGTGCGCGCGCATCCTTGCCCTCGCCGAGCAACTGCTCCCAGAAAATCGAGACGGCATTCTGGCTGGTGAAGATCAGCCAGTTGTAGAGCGGCAGGCGGCCGATCGCCGCGCGCAGGGGGGCGAGCTCCAGGCGAGCGATCTGTGTCGCAGGCATCTCGATCACATCGGCGCCCAGCTCGCTGAGCTTCTCGCTCAGTGCCGGAGCCTGCTGCGTTGCGCGCGTCACCACGATCCGCTTTCCGAACAGCGGCCGCCGCTCAAACCAGTTCAGCTCGTCGCGCAGCACAACCGACCACCCGATGACTGTAATCACTGGCGCCGTGATGTCCTGCTCCGCTGCTTTTGCCGCGAGCGTCTCGAGCGTCGCCACGACGGTGCGCTGCTTGGGATGCGTTCCCCACTGAATCGTGGCAGCGGGGATGTCGGAGGGCATTCCGGCATTGATCAGCGTATCGGCGATGCTGGCGAGAGTCTTCACTCCCATGTACAGAACGATCGTCCCGCCCGCTTTCGCGAGCGCCGTCCAGTTGGTCTGCGTGCCCGGCTTCGTGGGATCTTCGCTGCCCGTCACGAAGGTGACCGATGTGGCGAGAGTGCGATGCGTCACCGGAATTCCGGCGTAGGCAGGCGCGGCGATTCCAGCCGTTATCCCCGGGACAACCTCGAATGGAATGGAGGCGTCGTTCATCGCCTGCGCCTCCTCGCTGCCGCGTCCGAACACGAACGGATCCCCGCCTTTGAGGCGCACGACCCGCTTCCCGTCGCGCGCAAGCTTCACGAGCAGCGCGTTGATCTCTTCCTGCGTAACTGAATCCTTCGCCCCACCGCGCTTGCCGACGTAGTATAGCTCGGGCCTTCCGGTCGTCCGCGCGCCCGGAGGAAGCAGCGCGGAATTGGCGAGGGCGTCGTACACGACGGCGTCAGCCGAATCGATGAGCTGCTTCCCTCTTACAGTGATGAGACCAGGATCACCGGGACCAGCACCCACGAGAAATACTTTCCCCTCTGTCACCCCTGCCCCGTTCTCACTTCTGGTCACAAGCCGACGCGCTTTGCCCACGCCCCGTACTCAACGGGAGAGATCTCCGATGGCTTGATCTCGCTTCGTCCGCCCCAGAACACGTTCGTGTACGAGATCGGAATACCGGCTTCCTCGAGATGCCGGTCGATCGCCGCCTTGTGCTCCAGCACGAGCTGCTTGTCGGTGCCGTGCGCCACCGCCATGACGTTCACGTTCGCGAACTCGGGTCCACCTTCGCGCCAGTATGCGTGCGTGAGTATGTGATGGCGGCCGATCTCGCTCCCGGCTTCAATCTCTCTACCCGCGGGAACCCTCCAGTGAAAAAGCGCGTTGTAGCGCGTCACGCGCTCTCCGCCAGCCGATGGCTTTACATGCTCGAGGAAGGTCGAGAATCTCCCGATCACTTCGCGCGCGCTCAATGAGCCGGCAATGCGAATGAAGTCGTCCAGCGACACTCCCGCTTCTTCCGCACGGCCGCGCCATGGATTTGGCGCGATCTCATCGACTGTGAATTCGCGCTTGAGCGCGGTGAGTACGCGCCACTCCAGCGGCGACAGCTCGACGATGTTGGTGTCGAGGACGCGTCCCGGCTCATCGCTTCTCGAGCCCGGCGCCATGCCACGACGACGCATGTGTCCGACTCCCAGCGCGAACAGGCGCTTCGCGGGCATGATTCGGAAAGCCTCCGCACCCACCTTCGCCGCCAGATATTCGCAGTGCCGCTCCATCGAGAATCCCTGCGGCACCTTGAGCGTCGTCCACAACCTGTAGACCGAGCCAGGAGTCTCGGCGTCGGTCGAGCGAATCACTACGTGACCAGAAAATGGATCTTCCCTCACCATGTAGCTGAAGCCGACGTCGAGGTTGTCCGCGGCGACGCGCCACGCGACGAGCGCGCCGGGCGCAAGATTCGTCGCCATCAGGGTCTGCCTGATGCGCCTGACGACGCCGGCGGACAGCATCGCGCGCAGCCGTTCGATGACCACGTCCTCGGAGAGTTCGGTGGCCGCTCCGATAGCGGCGAACGGCTCTTCGACGAAGCCGGCGATGCGATCCTCCGACACCGCGAGGATGCGCGCGTTGACGGGATCCGAGATCTCCGTCGGGATCGGGGGCGATGCGAACACGTTGACCGCCATTACTTAGCTCGCACGCGCTTGCGCCGCAGATAGAGGCTCACCGCGTAGGCCGCGTAGATGCCGAGTGCGATCGTGTAGGCGACGTGATAGTACACGGACGTGTCAGGCATCGTGCTCCATCTTTGCGGCGGCCGCATCCCGCTCGGCAGCATAGCTATAGCGCGCGCGGACGAATGCGAAATAGAGAACCGTGAACGACACCAGCGAAAGCATCAGTGTCATCAGCATTTCATTCGGAAGTGACGGCGCGCTCGGCTTTCCCAAGATCGGCATGGGGTGCATCGTGGCAAAGAGGTACACGCTTAGGTGGATGAATGGAATCAGAAGCGCTCCAAGGATGCCGAGGACCGCCGAATACCGGGCACGAAGTTCCGGCGACTCGATTGCGCCGCGGAGAACGATGTACGAGACGTAGATGAACCACAGAAAGAGCGTCGAGACGAGGCGTACGTCCCACCATGCCCAGAAGGTCCCCCAGATCGGTTTCGCCCAGAGCGGCCCCGTGATTAGCACCACGGTGGTAAAAACTACTCCGACTTCAGCGGAGCTCTCGGCGAAGCGATCGAGGCGCGGGTCACGAAGCCAAAGATAGACGCCGCTCGCGGCCGCCACGAGAAAGAATGCGAGAAACGCGACCCACGCTGCCGGAACGTGGATGTAGAAAATCTTCTGCGCCGCTCCCTGCCTCGCCTCGAGCGGGGTGAAGAGCACCGCCCGAATGACCGTGCCGAGCACCGCCGCGCCGGCGACGGTGGGAAGCCAGGAAATCTTCATATCGATGTGAGGTGCATTTACGCGCGGATGGGTCGGCGACGATATGTCACCGACCCATCAATTTAAGCGACGTTGCGGCCCTGTGCCGAGTATGTCACCCAGTGAAGTCACGTCGCCCTGAACTAATATCTGACCACTAGGCTTCTGACAACTCGCGTCCCGTTCTGTTGTAGTTGCGTCCTAGTCCTCTACGGTAAACGGATACGCGAGAGTGCACACCGCGACGAATACGATGTCGAAGGCTAGGAGCAGCTTGAGCCACGCTCCCGCTTCGACGACCGGACGACCGCTCAATAATTTCGATGTCGCCTGCGCCGCCGCGATCACGATCGGCACGAAAAAAGGGAGGGCGAGCATAGGTAAGAGCAGCTCGGCCAGCCTCGTGTTCACGGCCATCGCGCTGAACAGAGTTCCAACGGCGACCAGACCAATGGCGGCGAGAATGGCGATCGCGATGAGCGGACCGGCCACGTCCCCCAACCGGAGATTGTAGAAGAGCGCCAGCGCGGGGATCGCGATCGCCTGCACCGCGGCGACGAAAATGAGATTCGCAATCGCCTTCCCGAGGAAAATCGCCTCCCTGCTCACCGGCGACGCCAGCAACCCGTCGATGGCGTGATCCGCTGCCTCGACGCCGAACGAGCGATGCAGCCCAAGCAGTCCCGAAAAGGTGAAGATGACCCACAGCACTCCGGGCGCGAGGTCCGTGGCTGTGACAGCAGTTGGATCCCACGCGTAGAAAAAAATCACGAGCCCGAGCAGCGCGAACACTACGGCCGAGAAGAACGCGGACCGCGTTCGGAACTCAATCGAGAGATCCTTGCGCGCGATGAGCCATGCCGCGGAGAGAATGTCAGCCACTCGCCGCCAGCGCCTCGCGGTACATGGCTGCATAAGAGCCGGCGTCGAAGCGGTCGGCGGAATCGTAGCGCAGGAACTTCCCGCGATGCATCACCGCCGCGTGCGTCGCGAGCGAGAGTCCTTCGGCGAGATTGTGCGTCACCACGATGATCGCGGTCCCGGCCGAGCGTAGCTCCTGCAGGAGCGCCGTGAGAGCACGGGCGCCGCTTTCGTCGAGGCCGCTGTACGGCTCGTCGGCCAGCACGAGCTGCGGCGAATGTACCATCGCCCGCGCGATCGACACCCGTTGCTGCATGCCGCGGCTGAGGGAGCGGATCGGAGTATCCGCCCGCTCCAGCATCGACATGCGCCGCAGCGAGTCCTCGACGCGGAAGCGCGCATCGCGAACGCCGTACAGCCGGGCTGAAAACGAGACGTTCTCCCGTGGCGAGAGCGCCTCGTAGAGCATGGTGTGGTGCGAGATGAGGCCGATCCGCGAACGGGCCAATGGTCCGCCGGGAAGCTGGATACCGGACACCCGCGCACTCCCGGACGTCGGCTTGAGCAGTCCCGCGAGAACGCGAAGAAGCGTCGTCTTCCCCGCCCCGTTTGGTCCGAAGAGCGCCAGACACTCGCCGGGCGCGAGCGAAAACGTCACTCCGGCGACCGCTCGTCTGGATCCGAATTCGCGGGCGAGCTCCGCCGCCTCGACGATCGGGGGGGGTGACGCACCAGTAGAGATGGCAGAGAGCATTCGCCTAAAACTTGCCACTCTGGCGAGAGCGGCGCAAAACGCTATATCCTTGCAACTGCGCCAACTCGGCGGCTACCCACCACTTCGCGCCATGACTGACATCGACGTCCTTTTAACGGAAACGCGGAAGTTCGAGCCTCCGCCGGAGTTCAGGCTCGCGGCCAACGTCCCGTCGCCAGACATCTACGACGAAGCCGAACGCGACCCCGAGAAGTTCTGGGCGGAGCAGGCGCGAGAGCTGGAGTGGATCAAGCCGTGGAAGAAGGTTCTCGAGGGGAAGCTTCCCCACGCGAAGTGGTTTATCGGAGGCAAGCTAAACATCTCTGCAAACTGCGTGGACCGTCATGTCCGGGGAGCGCGGAGAAACAAGGCTGCGCTCATCTGGGAGGGAGAGCCGGGTGACACCCGGACGCTTACGTACTGGGATCTTTACCGCGAGGTATCGAAATTCGCCAACGTCCTCAAGAAGCTGGGAGTTCGCAAAGGGGATCGCGTGGCGATCTACCTTCCGCTCATACCCGAAGCCGCGATCTCGATGCTCGCCTGCGCGCGCATCGGCGCCATCCACTCGGTCGTATTCGGCGGGTTCTCCCCCGAATCGCTGAGCGACCGGATCAACGATTCCAAGGTTAAGGTGCTTATCACCGCGGACGCCGGCTATCGCCGCGGCCAGGTTATTCCCCTGAAGCGCAATTCCGACAAAGCGCTGGAGACGACTCCGTCGATCGAGCACGTGGTGGTCGTGCAGCGTCGCCCCGGCGGAGCGGGAGACGAAGCATTCGCGGAAATGCGGGAGGGTCGCGACCACTGGTGGCACCGTCTGATGCGGGACGCGCCCCTAAACTGCGAGCCGGAGACGATGGACGCGGAAGACGTGTTATTCATCCTCTACACATCAGGGACCACCGGCAAGCCAAAGGGCATCGTACACACGACCGGCGGCTATCTCACCGGAGTCGCAGCCACCACCAGAATGGTCTTCGATCTCAAGGAGGAAGATGTCTTCTGGTGCACGGCCGACATCGGTTGGGTGACCGGGCACTCGTATCTCGTCTACGGCCCGCTCGCCAACGGCGCGACGTGCGTGATGTACGAAGGCGCGCCCGACTGGCCCGAAAAAGATCGGTTCTGGGACATCTGCGAGCGACACGGCGTCACGATTCTCTACACCGCGCCGACGGCGATTCGCGCGTTCATGAAATGGGGCGACGAATATCCCGCCAAGCATGATCTCTCGCGCCTTCGCCTCCTCGGCTCGGTCGGCGAGCCGATCAATCCGGAAGCGTGGATGTGGTACCGCGAGCACATCGGCGGGAATCGCTGTCCGATTGTTGATACCTGGTGGCAGACAGAAACGGGCGCGATCGTGATCTCACCGCTGCCGGGAATCACGCCCACAAAACCAGGAAGCGCGACGAAAGCGCTCCCTGGTTACACCGCGGACCTTCTCGATTCCACTGGCAAGCGCATCGAGGTAGGCGGAGGCTTGCTGGCGCTCACGAAGCCGTGGCCGGCGATGTTGCGCACGATCTGGGGCGACGATGAGCGCTACGTGCAGACGTACTTCACGAAATGGCCCGGCCGTCCCGATCTGTATTTCGCGGGCGACGGGGCAAAGCGCGATAGTGATGGATATTTCTGGATCCTGGGCAGAGTGGACGATGTGCTGAACGTCGCGGGGCATCGCATCGGCACAATGGAGGTGGAGTCGGCTCTCGTCGAGCATCCGGCGGTTGCCGAAGCAGCGGTTGTCGGCAAGTCGCACGAGCTCAAGGGCCAGGCAATCGCCGCGTTCGTCACTCTTCGGGACAAGAGCAAACAGAGTCCGGCGCTGCGCGACGAGCTGAAGGAGTTTGTCGCAAAAAAGATCGGCGCGCTGGCGCGTCCGGACGACATTTTGTTCTCGGCCGATCTTCCAAAAACACGCTCGGGAAAAATCATGCGGCGGCTGTTGCGCGACATCGCCGAAGGACGCGCGCTGGGCGACGTGACGACGCTCGCGGACCCGAATGTCGTCGCCAGCCTCAAGGATCAGTACGAAGACAAGGAGGGGTGATTCCCTATCAGCTTATGGGAACAGGGGGCGGCTCAATCGTAATGGCCCACAGGGGTTTAGCCATCGCGCCCGAACAAACGCCGACGCAGTTCTTCACTGGCCCGAATGTAAAAATCGTTTCACTTGATTAGTTAAACAATTGTCTTACATTGAGGCCCTGCAGGCGGCTTCAAGTCGTTTGTAGAACACAAAAGGATCGCGCAATTCGCGCGCAAAAAAACGAACGGATTTGCCTCTGAAGAAAGGGTGAAAACCCGGTTACAGAGACGGTCCGTTTTCGTCTTATAGGTACAGCAAGCAACTGCCTATTTGCAGTACCCAACCGCCTGAAAGGACCGGTTTCAGCCCTTGGCTGAGTCACCGGCACCATCAAATTTCTTGGAGACATCGAAAATGAGAGCGACCCGTACCCTGTTGGCCGCAATGGTGCTCGGAACCGCCATCGGCGCAAGCCAAGCCAACGCACAGTGCAGCGGCAACGCCGGCACGTGCAACACTACCAACACCGCTTCAGTCACCGTTGGCGCGCTGGTCAAGCTCGGAATGAGCTCGGCTACGACCACTCTGACCAACCCGTCCGCTGACAATGTCGACGTTGGCGCCGTGCTAGCTGACGCCGGCCCGAGCTTTACGATCAAGGCAAACCGCAGCTGGACGCTGAAGATCAAGTCTCAGAACGCGATTGATTGGACGTACAGCGGCACTAATTCCGGTGTGAAGCCGATCGGCGACCTTGCCTGGTCGACAGCTGTGAACGGCACCTTTGCCGCGATTACCGGCAGCGACGCAACGTTTGCCTCAGGCGCGGGCGCGAGCAACGGCACCGCAGCGGCGGCTTTCTTCAGGACGACTTGGGTAGCCGACTTCACGAGCGCAAGCAATGCTCCAGGTAGCTACAGCTTGCCGATCGTTTTCACCCTGACGGCTCCGTAACTGATGCTTAATTCTCGCTCTCGCTCGCCCGAAAGGGCGGGCGGTGAGCGCAGAGGGCGAGTGCGGAGAACCGTACTCGCCCTTTGCGCTGTAATAGGGGTGGTGGTCTCGCAGTCCGCGTCCGCGCAGCTGCTCGTAGATCCGCTCGAAGTGACCATGATCACCGCCGCCACGAGCCGCGTGTCAGCCAGCTTCTCGCTGTCGAACACGTCTGGCGAGGTCGTGCAGGCGTCGATCACGCGCTCGGATTGGGATCGCATCGGGAACGGCGACAATCGCTTTCTGCCCGCGGGCTCGAGCGGCACGTCGTGCGGGTCCATGCTCAGCGTCTCGCCTCTCTCGATCCGCGTCGAGCCGCACACATCCCGCATCGTCCGCCTCTCCGTTCAAACGGGCGCGGCCGTGACGAAAGAGTGCTGGGATATCTTCTTCGTCGAGGAAGTGCCAAGGCGCGCTTCGGCGAAGGGCAACTCGCTGCAATACATCTTCCGAACCGGCGTGAAAGTCTACGTTGCGCCTCCTGGCCTCTCGCGCGACGGCGCGGTCGAGAACATGGCCGTCGAAGATGTGGCGGTTGTGCCGGTGACCTCGTCGACGACTCCCGTTGCGATTCCCGCGAGCGCAGCGAAGGCAACCAAGCGTCAGATTTCGGTGCTCTTTCACAACACCGGCGCAATGCACCTGCTCGCCAAGGGACGCCTGGAGTTTCGGCGCCTCGACAACTCGCTGGCGGCACAGGTTCCGATCCCCGAATTCCCCACACTTCCGGGCGCGACCCGTAAGGTGATGGTCGATGTTCCGGGCGGCCTCACTCCCGGAGACTACGTCGTACTCGCACTGATCGATTTCGGCGGCGCCGAGCTCGTCGCGGGCCAGATCGACTACCAGGCGAAGTAGGAGCCGGTGTCCATCTTCGGGCGGAAGTCTCATGGCGGCATCGCCGGCGCGGCGATCTCGCTCGCGTTGGTGCTGTTCGCGTTTCCGCTCGCGGCGCAAAAGACTATTCTCACTGTGGCAGGCGGCACGATAACCTTCGCCGCTCCTACCGCTGCCGATTACATCGCGGGATTCATCGACTCCGGGACGGGCGTGACATTTACGAACAACGCCCAGACGGGTGCGTCCCGCACCACCACTGTCTCGATCCGTTCCATATCCGCGTCGCTAGGCGGCGGGAAGGTGATCGGCGACCTTCGGTGGCGCAGGTCCGATCTGGCCACCTGGAACAGCATCACTCTTACCGACGCGCAGGTCGAGCAGAGGGTGCTCGTCCGCAACGGCCTCAACGATCCGTGGAGCAACACGATCTTCTTCCGGATGGTTCTCACCTGGGCGACCGACGCGCCGGCGACCTATGGCGCGACCTACCAGATCACGCTCTCGCAGACAGTGCCGTGATCGGGTGTCGTGGCGCGTGCGTTGCTGCGCTTTCTCTGACTGTCTCGGGCCTCGTGCCTGCCGAAGTCGCGCGAGCTCAGAACGCCGCGAGCCAGCCCGGCACGACCAGCGCCGTCTCACTCGCGACGTGGAACGAAGCGAAGCCTGACTCCGCCGGGGACATTGAGATCACGCTCCCATCCATCGTGGTTTCGGGCGCGCCACGCAGCTTTCAGGTCGTCTCGATTCCCGTTCCCGACGCTTTCGCGCAGGTGATGAAACTCGAGATCGAGGTCGTTCCGCGTGGGGATTTCGTCGTGCTCGGGCCACGGACCCGCTCGCTGCCTAGCTCCAGCAGACGCCGCGTGGGGGTGACGATCGGAATCCCGGCTAGCGCTCTGGCCGGACGCCTCGTCGCTGCTGAAGCGCGATTCTCGTCCCCGGCCTCGCCGACGCTCATAGTGCCGGTCGAGATCGATATCAACCTCGTCCGCCAGATCCTGCTTCGGCCCAAGTCCGGTCCGATCAACGGGCAGGCCGGCAACGACGTGATCATCCCGTTCGATATCGTCAATTCGGGGAACGCCAGAGAGACCGTGAGTGCGGACCTCACCTTGCCGAGCGGCTGGGCGTCGAGAGACGTCCACCCGGGTGCCATCGTGATCCAGGCCGGTGAGACGGTGAAGCGACGCGCGCGGCTCAAGATCCCGGCGCTCTCGAGCACGGGGTCGTCTTTCGTGCGAATCGACCTCCGCTCAGGCGCGGACACTCTCGCCTCCGAAATGATGACGGTTGAAGTCTTCAACTCGAGCTCGATCGGACGGGAAGCGGGCCCCCTCATCACGACGGCAATCTCGAACGCGATGGATGAAAACGGGCGCGCGAACAGAGTCTTCACACTGGCGGCGATCGGCGCGCTGTACGACTCCGTCAGGATCGACGCGAGAATGTCTCAGGGCTCAGCGCTGGGCGGCGCCGCCAGCAATGCGTTCGCCCGCCTCGGCACGTACCAGTCCGCGGCATCGGTTACGCTCTCCGCACCGTCCGGTCAGCTGAGTCTCGGCAACACTGGGACGTCCTTCTCCGACCTTACGGGACTTTACCCGTATGGCCAGGGCGCACTTCTGCATCTTCAGCATCCGGGATGGGCCCTGCTGAGCATGGGCGCGCTTTCCCTGCCAAAGGTCGGATCGACCGAGCGGAAGCCGATGGTCGGGCTTCGCGCCGAGCGACTGTTCGGCGACGCTCAGCTGAGCACCTCATTCTCTCATCTCGCGGATGCGGGAACTTCGCCACGACGCCTGGATGCGCTGGGAGTCGGCGCGGCGGTGCCATCGATCTTGGGCAGCACCTTCAAGGCTGAGATCGCGGAGCGGCGCTTTCAGGACGGTAGCGGGCTGGGCTGGTCGACCGGGCTGGTGAGAACCGGCCCCGAGAGGAACGAGGAGGTGAGGGTGACGCACGCTCCGGGCGGCAGCGACGCATTCGCCCGCGCGACGAACGAGCTGGTGGCGAATGTCTCCGAACGGCTGTCATCGCGCACGAGCCTGAGCGCCAGCGCGTGGCGCACGACTGACGCAACGTCGGTGTTCAGCGGCTTGAAGTCGAACGGGTTCTCGCTGCGGCCGCAGTACGCGATCCGCAGCGCGACTACCATCGCAATTGAGGCGCGCTCGTATCTCTTCGACGCGACTTCACGCCCGACTCCGTCCAACACCGGCGGCGGATTCGGGAGCCGTGAGGAGCAGCTTGGAATCAGCTTCAGCACCTACGTCCGGCAGTACTACCTGAACAGCTCCGCCTATATCGGCAACGTGGCGCGCAGCGTCTCGCAGGCAGGCCAGACCACAGTGACGGACCGCTCGCCCCGGAACTACTGGACGACAAGTGCAGGTTGGTCCGGTGTCGGCGGCGTCGTCGAGGTGCAGACGCGAATCGAGCAGACGCGGGACAGAGGCGGTTTCGTCAATCAGCAGAGCACGTTCGGAATTCGTGCCGAGCAGGTGGTGCTTCCGTGGCTTGGTGGGATCCGTGGCGAGGGAGACCTCCAGCGGGTGAACGCCTTCGGCGGCGACAATTCCGCGATCATGCGGGCCGGAATCGGGATCCCGCTGGTGAATGGTTTCGCGCTCAAGGTCGACGCCGAGCGCAACTCGATCTTCCGTTCCGTGACCGGCCGAGTGCCGTGGATCGTTGGCGTCCGCTTCGAGCACGCGCTGACGGTGCCGATGCTGCGGACCCCGGGGACATCAGGATATGTCTACGAGGATCAGAACGGGAATCAGCGTCGCGATCCCCGCGAGCCGGGCGTGCCTGGCGCGATCGTCAGGCGCGGCGGGGAAACCGCGGTTGCGGACGCCGCCGGCAAGTATCGCGTGGGCGGCGATTCGAAGCAGCCCATCACGATCGACGAAGCGTCACTGCCCGATGGGTGGTCAGCCAGCGGCGCGGGGCGCGGTGATCTCAGCGTGTCGCTCTCCACGTCGGCCGAAGTGGAGCTCGTGGTCGCGCCTCGTTCCCGGATTTCGGCGGTTCAGGTGGATCTTAGCAAAGCCCACGTGATCGCGCGCGACAGCGCCGGTGGCGAATGGGCGGCGATCATGACGGGCCCGACGACGGCAACCTTCCAGTCACTACCAGTGGGCACGTACAAGCTCGACTTCGATCTCTCGGAGCTGAGTGAGCCGCTCGTACCTCGCGGCCCGGTTCCGCTGTTGATCGTGACGGGGAAGGATTCGAAGTCAATCACGGTAACGCTCGACCCGCGTCCGAT
>JAYWBE010000333.1:0-4151 GCA_043781715.1 Gemmatimonadaceae bacterium | reverse complement strand
AGCTATCCTGCGAAGAAGAGGCATTCTAGAGTACTTGATCCACCGGAAAGAGAAACACCCGTCGATGCAGCTTCCCTGAAGCTAATTCGGAAGAGGTGGGAGAATAGTCCGGTGATACATGGAAGCCTGATCAGGGTTCCCCCTACAACGACGATGGGAAGTTTTCACGACTTACATCTCGAACGCCGAACGCGACGCTTCGGAACCTGAGACGTCATAGCCAGCCACCGGCAAATCCCGCTCGCCGCAAACCAGTGGCGAGGTACGGGCTCTCTCGCGTCAATCGCCACAACAAGCCCGTGCGATGATTTTCAATCATCAGAACGATCGGGCCCTGATTGAGCCCAAAATGCCACGGCGATACCCAAGCGTGGGGATTGCCCGATTTCTCCGGAAAGGTCGCATTAAACGACGCCTTGAATCCGTATGGATTCGACTCTGTCAGTTTGGCCTCGTGAATACAATAGCCGAGCATGGGCAACGCGATCTCGGGCGCGAACGGCAACGACGCCGCCACCGCCCACGGTGCGATGGTGCCATCGTCCGGTCCGTACGGTACGCCTCGCCCCACGTAGTCGAAGAACTGCCGCTCGATGCCGTTGACACGCATGGTCTTTGGACCCGGACCTTCGCTGGCGCTGATTCCCCAGCAATCGCGGCCGTACCCCTCGAACTTCAGCGGGTTGTCGATCGCGTACCGTTGCTGCGCATATGTAGCGCGGCGGCTGTTCTCGAAATAATCGATGCCTTTATCACGCATGAAGGCGTCTTGAATCCCGCGAAAGTCGATCCAGATATGCGAAAGCTGGTGCGTGAATAATGGCCCGGCATAAAGATATTCCTGTTCATAAATGCGTTTCCACTCATACGTGGAACACCACGCTAAATAGCTGCTCTCCGGCAGCGGATGAGTGGGCGAGCCGAGCCCCAACACATACAGCAGCATCGCCTCATCGTAGCCTTCCCACCGGTATTTGAGAAAGCCGTTTTCGGGCGTCCAGCCGTGCGTGACGGTTGAGCCTCCGTTTTGCGCCCATTGCCAATCGGCCCGGCGATAAAGCGCGTCGGCCAGGGAGCGGATCTCCCGCTCGTCGGACGTATCCGCGTCAAAATAAAGCCCCGCCGTCAATGCACCTGCCAGCAGAAACGTGCTGTCCACCGTTGACAGCTCGCATTGCGAGGCGCGCCGGCCGGTCTGCATGTCGAGAAAATGATAGTAGAAGCCATGGTAGCCGGTGGCGTCGGGCTCCGGACCTTGCGGACTGCTCCAGAAGAACTTGAGCGTGATGAGCGTTCGTTCTACTGCGGCGGCACGCGACATATAACCGCGCTCGACCCCCACCGGATATGCCGCCAGCGCGAGACCGATAGCGGCGATGCTCGCGGGCCAGTCCGGAGCAGTCTTGTCTATCACCAGCCCGTTGGCGGCGTTCGCCTCATACAGGAAGTAGTTGAACGATTCGTGCTGGAGCTTTTCCAGGTCGGCATCAGTGGTTGGCTGTCTGTGGCTCATCTCGCTTGCTCCGTGGCCGGCGCTCACCGCGTCGCCAACCCGAACATCGTCGACGATCACTTGCGACTCCTCACGACGGGCTGCAGATGAATCCGCGCGTGCGGGGCGGTGTTGGTCCAGGTGAAATGCTCATACACCCCGCTCCAATACAGCCCGAACGCAGCGCCGAACAGGAGTTCCTCGAGCGGGATACCATAGATCAGCACTCCGCTGAGCACGCGCAGATTCCAGACCTGCTCGATGTATCCCGGCGCGAACCGGACGAGCCCCAGCATGAAGACGGCGTAGAGCCCGAGGAAGAGTGCGCCACCGAGGAGCGTCTTCTTCGCGAGGTGCGGACGACAGATCACGGAAGCCGCACTACCCAGCACCAGCGCGACGATCGCTGGATAGATCGGGTTCCATGGCAAGAGAAAGAGCGGGACGAATGCCATAATGGGAACGAGCAACGCGAAGCTATGGAAAGAATGCAACGGCTCCGTCCGCTGGTCGGCCGCGACGGGCACCAGATGCGTCCGCGTCAGCGCGTTGTACAGCGCGGCACCGACGCCGCCGATCGCGAACGAGAAGATCACGCTTTCGAGGTCAAACCCCGTCCGTTGTGCCAGGTCGAAGAGACTGGGTGGCATCCAATATTCCGGAACGAAGATCGGCTCGGTCAGTCCGAACGCCCCCGTGGCGAGGCTTGCGCGCCACATGACGGTGCGCAAGAGCGGGCTGGTCAGGCACAGCGCGATCCAGGGCAGTAGAAATGCGCTCGACCAGAATAACCACACGAAGTGGAATTTCATGGATGTGTCATCGACCGCGATTCACGGTGGTCACGGCTTCATCTTCCGCCGCAAGAAGCTGGCGATTGCCAATGCCGTTGCGAACGTCACACCGACAGTCCAACCGAGCACTGCAAACAAATTGCTCGCGTAGTACCAGGCATCCGGCTCCGATGTGACTGCGAGGCGCCATCCGATATCGGTTGCAGCCCGTCAGACGGCGTAGCACGCTCCGCGGCGGCATCCGGCGTCATGGCGAAGAGCAACACAAAGACGGGCGCTCCCGTCGCGGGTGAAGGCGCAGCTAGGGCTGGGTTCGGCGACGAGCGCGTTGAACTCACTACCGGGCCGCGCACCGTTCGCTCGTCGCCGCTCATCATGACGTCGGAGATCCGGGGAAGATCGCCACGTGGCACCTCGCTTATTTGCCCATCTTCGCCATCATGTCTTTGTGGATCTGCATGACGCGCGACACGCGCGCCAAGTGCGCCGGCATCGCTTGCTTGAGCTCCGGCTTCGTCATCACCGGCAGACGAATCAAGTCCTGGCGCATGGAATCGATCGTCGCCTTCCAAGCGGCATCAGCGGGCGTGTTCATGCTCCGCATCTCCGCGGTCATCTGCGACAGCATGTTCGCGACCATCTGACGGTGTGTCGGGAGTGTCGCGGCCATCTGATCCGCAGTCGTACTCGTCATCATCCGCATGTGGGCCTGCATCGAGTCCATCATCGCGCTGCCGACCATGCTAGGCGTGCCCGCCATTACTGGCATACCGGCCGTGCCACTGCCTTTGCCACTACTGTCCGATTTGCGCGCTCCCTCGAGCGAGCCGGCGTTGGCTGCTGAGGCCGAATCGTGAGTCGATGACGCCTCCTTTGACCTGCACGCCGCTGATCCGGCGACGAGCGCTGCGATTACGACGACGAGAGGTGACGATGTCATTTCTTTGACTCCAAAGGTGAAGGCTTCTTACTCGACGCGTCGACATCGTGACCTCGAAGGACCTTCGGTGGGAGGTGATTTGCCGGCACGCCTGGCAGCGGCGCCTCAAGCGTCGGAAGCACGTAGTCCGCGCCCGCCGCTCGCAGCGCATCAACTGTGTACTTGCCGGTAGCCACGCCAACTCCGATGGCGCCAGCTGCATGTGCCGCGTCGATGTCGCGAGGGGTGTCGCCGACGACCAGCACGCGGTCCGGGAGCACAGGGTGACCATGGATGCGGCCGCACCGCTCGATCGCCAGTCGCGTGAGCTCGCCGCGATCGATGGAATCCGAGCCGTAGCCACCGACGGCGAAGAACCGGTTCAGTCGGCCGCGGGCAAGCTTGATGTGCACAGCCGCCTCCAGCCCGCCAGACACGATGCCGAGCAGAATCCCGACGTCGGTCAGCCGTGGGAGCAACACCTCCACTCCGGGCATGATCCGGTAACCGGGTGATTGATCCACCTCTTCCACCAGCCGCTCAAGATACACCGCCAGCAGCCGAGCCATCTCGCGATCCGTTGGCGGCCGCCCGAGGACGCTCACGAAGGTCAGACGGCCCACCTCCGGGTCGGTCATGCCTGCCTCCGTGAACTGCCCGATGTCGGCGGGAATCCCGTGCAGTCTGTCGAAGGCGTACCGCCAGGATTTCATGCCTGCCCCGCCGGTCGAGATCAAGCACCCGTCGACATCGAACATGATCGCCACCGGCATTCGGTCGGCCGCGTCGTTTTTCATCAGCCCGAGAGCTGCGTAGTCAGTTCCTGCCACTCGGTGTGCACGAACCCTGCGCCAGGCCGGTCCACGCGCTGATACGTGTGCGAGCCGAAGAAGTCACGCTGGGCCTGGGTGAGGTTCTGCGGCAGTCGCTCCGTCCGATAGCTATC
>JAYWBE010000332.1:0-4152 GCA_043781715.1 Gemmatimonadaceae bacterium | reverse complement strand
GCTTGTCCATCGCCGGAGATGCGATGGCGGACTCGTCGTGAACGGTCACTCGTCCGTCGAGGACGGTCACCGCTTTATTGAATGGATTCGCGAACATGTACGTCACAAGGTCGTTTGGGATTTGCGGGGTCGCAAGGGGCTGGCGGCGCTATACGCTCCAGCGCGGGTCGCTCTTCGGCAGCGACTCCCATTCCGTTTTCGCGGCGTCCGCTCCCGGCCGGCCCAACAGAGCGTAGGCGAACTGTTTTCCGAGCTCCACACCCGGCTGATTGAAGGCGTCGATCCCGTACAGCTGTCCGGCGTAAGCCGTCGCGATCTCGAGGAGTATCATCAGCTGGCCGACGTGCGCTGCATCCACGCGGTCGAGGTGAATCGTCATGTTCGGCCGCGCGCGCCGGGCCAGCGCGCCAGCGGTGGCGCGCTGCTCGATGTCGATCAGCTCGCTGAGCGAATGGCCGGCGAGGTAGCCGAGCTCTTTCACGTCGGAAAAAGCTGCCGGGATTTTCACGTCTGTCGAGCGCTCCTTTACCGCGACGAACGTCACCGTTTTGTCGGCCGGCCCTTCCATGAAGAGCTGCACCTGCGCGTGCTGGTCCGTCGCACCGAGCGCCGCGAGCGGGGTGGACCCCACGGACGTGCCGTCGGGTCGCTTCTTTCCGAGACTCTCCGCCCAAAGCTGGACGAACCACGCCGCAAAATCACGCAATGGATCCGAGTATGGCATGAACACGGCGATAGATTTCTTCAGCTGCGTATCGGACAGCCACTGAAGCATCGCGTACACGCCAGCCGGATTCGCCACGAGCTCCGCCTTGTCGCAGCGGCCGGCCATCTCGCCGGCGCCCGCAAGGAGAGATTTTACGTCGATGCCGATGAGCGCCGCCGGCAACGTGCCTACCGGAGTCAGCACACTGAACCGGCCACCCACGCTCGGCGGAATGTCGAGCGCCGGGACCTTGAGGCGGTCGGCCAATGGCCGCAGCGCACCCTGCTTCGGGTCGGTGACGAACACCACCTGCTTCGCGACGTCCAGCTTCGCCCACTCGATGCGATTGTACACGATAAGAAATTGTGCCATCGTCTCGGCCGTTCCACCGGATTTGGACGTGACGATGAACAGGGTGCGCGCGAGCTGCAGACGCCCTAGCAGCGCCGCGATCGTCTCGGGATCGACGTTATCGAGCACGTGAAGGCGCGGGTAGCCGCCCCGGGCTCTGTCATCGAGCATGTTCCACCCGCTCGGCCGGAGCGCGGTGCGCAAAGCGATTGGGCCCAGCGCGGACCCGCCGATGCCGAGGATCACGACATCGTCGTACTTGCCACGCGCCGCCGAGGCGAATGTGGTGACCTGGTCGAGCAGCTTCTTGTCGGCGGGCAAATCGACGAACCCGACCGTGCCAGTGGCTCGCAGCGAATCGAAGCCCCGCTTTGCGTCCGCGAACTGTTTTCCCGCGGTGGCCCACGCCCTCTGGTCGATCCCGCCGGGCAAGATCATCATGTTGGAGTAGTCGATTCTCAGTGTCATCTCAGTTGACCTGTACGGTCAGACCGTCGAATGCAGGAGCGATACCGCGTGGCAGCTCCGCCGCCAATTCGGCGTGACCGGTGCGGTGAGTGAGATGCGTGAGCCAGGTCTCGCGCGCGTCGATCTTCTGCGCGGCGCTAACAGCCTCCGACACGCTGAGGTGCGTCGGATGCGGCGTGCGGAACAGCGCGTTGAGGACGAGGACATCGACTCCACGAAAGGCGCGCATGGCATCCTCCGGCAGCTCCTTCGCGTCCGTGATGTAGCCGAGGTTGCCGATGCGATAGCCGTACACGGAAGTGGGACCGTGTGGAACCGACACCGGCGTGACATCCACATCTCCGATGCGAAAGCTCTTGCCCGGCGGAACCGGGTGCGAGCGGCCTTCCGGCTTGCTCGTCCCGGGGAGCGGCCGGATGGAGTCGTCGAAGATGTAGGCGAAGCGCTGCGCGAGTCGGGCCATCGAGTCGGGCGGACCATACATCTCGATCGGAACATCGCTCCGATCGGAGAGTGCGCGGATGTCGTCTATTCCGTGGACGTGGTCAGCGTGATCGTGCGTGAACAGAATGGCGTCCACTTTGCTGACGCCCGCGGCGATGAGCTGGAGTCGCAGCTCGGGCGGAGTGTCGATGAGAATGCTCGTGCCTCCATTCGTCTCCACCAGCGCGCCGACGCGGGTGCGTTTGTCCCGGGGGTCCGTCGACCTGCACACTTCGCACGCGCATCCGATCTGCGGGATGCCAAAGCTGGTTCCTGTCCCCAGGAAGGTGAGTTTCAGACCGTCTCCACCTTGAGCAGATTGGTGGTCCCGGGCATGTCGAAGGGCACGCCCGCGGTGACGATGATGCGGTCTCCATTCGACGCCAGCTCTCTCCGCACGACAACGCCTTTGGTCTGGTGCATCATCGCGTCGTAGTCGGCGCAGTGTGGCACCAGCTCCGGCACGACACCCCACACGAGCGCGAGCTGCCGGTATGTCCGTTCCTCGTCCGTGAGTGCCAGGATCGGAACCGGAGGTCGCTTCGATGCGACTACGCGCGCGGAAAACCCGCTCTTGGTGAAGACGACGACGAGCGGCGCGCCGAGCATGCCGACCGCCGCGACTGTTGCGGCAGCGATGGCGACTTCGGTGGTCACGACTCCATCGCCCTGCTCCGCGCCGGCGAAAGGAGCAACGGGGGGATGCGTTTCGATCTCCTTGATGATGCGCGTCATCGCCTCCACCGCGAGGCGCGGGTAGGCGCCGGCCGCTGTCTCGGCGGATAGCATCACGGCGTCGGTTCCATCCATGATCGCGTTGGCGACGTCGCTCGCTTCCGCGCGCGTGGGGCGCGGGTGCTCGATCATCGACTCGAGCATCTGCGTCGCGGTTATGACCGGACGGCCGTACCTGTTCGCCAGGCGAATGATTCGCTTCTGCGCGCCGGGCACCTCCTCGAATGGGAGCTCGACTCCCAGGTCACCGCGCGCGACCATAACCGCATCGCTGGCGCGGACGATTGCTTCGATGTTCTGGAGGGCGACATCCTTCTCGATCTTGGCGATGACCAGCAGCCACTTCGGAATCATCTTGCGGAGCGACTCGATGTCCTCGCCGCGTCTCACGAAGCTGAGCGCGAGGTAGTCCACCTCGTGTTGGACGGCGAAGCGAATGTCCGCCTCATCCTTTTCCGTGATCGACGGCGCCGATACCTGAACACCGGGCAGGTTCAATCCCTTGTGGCTCTTCAGCTCCCCGCCGTTCAGGACGCGAGCTTTCACGCGTCCATTGCCCACGTCCAGCGAGACGAGCTCGATCAAGCCGTCGTCGATGAGAATCCTGTCTCCGACGCGCACGTCGTTCGCGAGCTGACCGTAGGTGACGGGAATCTCGCCCGCCTTTTCCTGACCCTCGTGCACGAGCACGACGTCTTCGCCTACCTTGAGCGTGATCGGCTTCGCGAGATCGCCGATCCTGATTCGCGGCCCCTGGAGGTCGCCCAGAATGGCGACCGGCTTTCCACCCTCTTCCGCGAGTCGCCGAACCATCGCGATCGTCGCCGCGTGCTGGTCGTGCGTGCCGTGCGAGAAGTTCACGCGGGCGACGTTCATGCCGGCTTCGATCAGCCCGCGAACCGCGTCATCAGTCGAGGTCGAGGGGCCAAGCGTGCAGACGATCTTGGTGCGGGGGGTGTAGATGCCGGTCACTTCCCGCCAGGTGCGAGTGAACCGATCTTCGCCTCGAGTCCGGCGATCAGCTCGTCGAAAGATTTCTGGAAGCTGGCGATTCCCTCGACCAGGAGCTTCTCGGTGACGCCTTTCATCGATATTCCGACCGCCTCGATTTCCTTCAGCAGCCCTTCGGCGGCCGCGACTTTCTTGTCGACCGCTCTCTCTACCGCTCCGTGATCGCGGAACGCCTCGATCGTGGCGGGAGGCATCGTGTCGACCGTGTCCGGCCCGATCAGCTCTTCGACGTACATCACGTCGCGGTACTCGGGATTCTTCGTGCTCGTGCTCGCCCAGAGCGGGCGCTGAACGCGCCCTCCCTGCTTCGCGAGCGCTTCCCAGCGGGGGCCGGCGAACTTCTGCGTGAACAATCTGTACGCGAGCTTCGCGTTCGCGATGGCGGCGCGGCCCTTGAG
>JAYWBE010000331.1:0-12394 GCA_043781715.1 Gemmatimonadaceae bacterium | reverse complement strand
CTCTGACATCTCGGATCCCGTTCTTTTCTTGCTGCGCCGATTCGCCCGGCCTACTGCGTACCGGCCCTCAACCCTTTTTCAGCCCGCAGTATCGCATCGGTTGCCGGCCTCAACCGCCCGCCCGCCGCCCGCAGCCCACGAACCGAGTTGTAATCCCCGCCCTCGTATATGACAAGCCCCTTGATCGGCACCTCGGCGGTCGCCCACGCCAGCACTCCCCAGATCGTGCGCAGCTGATTCTCCTCACCGTGCACGAGCGGATATCCGCCGGTGGCAAAGACCCAGTGTTCCTTGGGCTTTGGAAACTGCTGCATCCAGCGCTGAGCGACGCGCAGATGAGTGTCGAGAGATCTGGCGCCGTCGAATCCTGCGAACAGCGAGAAGCCTACCGCATCGATCGGCGAGCCCGGCCGCGCCGCCCACGCGTAGAGCGTGCTGTCACGGGTCCCATAGCTGCTTATCGGAACGCTGACCTTGATGCGCGGATATATGTAGTGCGCGATGCGCGACGCGCGCGTGAAGTAGTCGATCCAGTACTGTGGAGACACTTCGCCGAGAATGCGCGTGCCTTCCTCCAGCGGATCGACGGCGGGAATCAGGTAGTCGGGCTTGAGCCGTCTCGCGATTCGATCGACGTCCTTGAGGCGCGCAACCGTGTATGCCTCGCGCGACTGCTTGAATTCCTCCTCTCCCTTCTTGGGGTAGCCAAGTGCGACGATGAGAAGTGTGCTGTCGGACCGCGCCTGCTCGATAGAGCGCGCCAGAGAATCCAGTGCAACTCCGCGCGCTGCTTCCGGATCTACGACGACGCTGATCGCATCGACGCCCAGCGTGTCGGCTAGGGCGAGATCGAACTTGATCGCAAGCGGCGGCGGCCCGCTCCTGAGATCGGGAAAGATCTTGAGCCCGATCCGGAAATCTCCGTCTGGGTGCTCCTGCAGCTGGTCGTTCGCGTGTGACGCGTAGCTTCTGATGCCTGCGTATGCGCCAGGCAGCTCTACGACTACGAGCGCCGTCATCGCGATCGCGGCCCCCGCCAGCGCGACGCGGGCGAGGCGCGTGAAGCCCCACCGCGCGGGAAGAGAGGGCGCGAATATCGGAACTTGGATGTAGATCGGATTCCAGAGCGCGGGCGTCCCGAAGAACGTTCCGAGCATGCTCGCTTGCGCCGCGTTGAGAGCGAGACCGAATTCCGTGGGCGAATGACCGCGGGTGATGACGAACTTCGTAACCGCCACGGTGGCGATGATGATGTTGTAAACGAGAAGCGGGAATCCGAGCAGCGGAGTCACCAGCCGCCGGCCGAGCGCGTATATCGCCTGCACCACGAACAGCAGCGCGGTGAACGGCCACAGCCACGCCACGAGAATGATCGCCCGGCCGTACAGAAGCGATTCCGAGGTGTAAGCGACTACGAGCGCGGGAACGAGCAGCAGGCCGGCAATGCCCGTAATCGTCTGAAAGCCGCGTGGGATGCGCCGCAGCTTTGCGATCCTGCCCGCCATCAGGATGTCCCACGCGATCATCGCGACCGAAAGGGCGAGGT
Organism: Gemmatimonadaceae bacterium; assembly: GCA_043781715.1. Classification (GTDB taxonomy): domain Bacteria; phylum Gemmatimonadota; class Gemmatimonadetes; order Gemmatimonadales; family Gemmatimonadaceae; genus UBA4720. Next base: position 10,848 of record JAYWBE010000331.1, on the reverse strand, counting down.
AGATCGCCCCGAGCAGCCTGTGCGAGGTCATCGAGCGAAGCTAGACAGGCTCGCGCGCGCTGGCAAGCACTCGGACGCGGTCGTACTTTTCGCTCGCATGGGTCGTCGCGCTCTGTTCAATCTTCCCAATACGATGTCGCTGTCGCGGGTGGTGCTGGCGCTCGCATTCGTGCTCGTGTCGGAACCGTGGGATCGCATCGCCCTCATTGCGGTCGCCGGATTGACGGATTTCATGGACGGCTGGCTCGCCCGCCACAAAAAATCGGAGAGCACCGCGGGTGCGCTCCTTGATCCCATCGCCGACCGCATCTTCGTATTCGTCGCGATATCCGCCTACCTCGTTGAGGGCCAGCTCACCACCGCGCAGTATTTCGTCTTCCTCACGCGCGACCTGGCCACGGCTGTGGGGTTCCTAGTCGCCAAAATTATTCCAGCGCTGCGGCCCGCCGTGTTCAGGGCGAGAATGCTAGGCAAGATCGTCACCGTCCTGCAAATGATCACGCTGGTCGCGATCATCCTGGTGCCGGAGCTGACCGGGATTCTGATCCTGGCGATCGGGGTCGTGTCTGCCGCATCAATTGTCGACTACACGATCGCGCTGTGGCGGGAACGCACCCGTTCGAGCGCGGCCTGACCGCGATCGATGCGAACCTCGCGGTCGCTCCTAAGCATGACGCTCGGCCTGACGCTCGGCCTGACGCTGGTCGTGTCTGCGGCCGCACTCTCGCAGACCCCCCAGCAGCCGCTGCAAATGGAAGGAAGGCTCGACGCCATCATCGCCCGCACCACCGGTGTTGAGGCCGGCCTCGGCCTCAGTGTTCCCTCCGGGATATACGTACGGTCCGGCCTCGTGGCCGGAATCGGCGCGGGTCGCCACGGCCTCGAAGGCCGGACCGATCTGTTCTCGAGATTCAGCCTCGACCCGTTCCGTCAGAATCGCTGGGCCCCCTACGGGGGGGCGGGGATATCGGGCCGTTACCGCTCGAAGCTCGACGGCGGCTCGCGGGCCTACCTGCTGGTCTTCCTCGGCGTCGAGGGGCCGCTGCCCCTGGGCCGGACGTCGGGCATCGTGCCGGCGTTCGAGGTCGGGCTCGGGGGTGGCGCTCGGGTTGGGGTTGTGTTGCGGCGTGGAGTTAACGCCCGGCGATAACCAGCATCCACAGAACCGAAGGCAGGGGGCTCAAAGCTTTGCAGCCATCTCGCTGGGAGCTCTGCCAGATCGCGTCTCACCGGCGATGCCGCAGCCCCAAAAAAAAGAGGGGCGCCGAAGGCGCCCCTCTCGATCAAACCGCTTTTCTAACCTTTGGGGGCTGCGCGAACCTCTCGCCAAGCACCCTCAGCTCCCCTACTTCCGACGGCGCCAGCTCATGGTAGCGTTCCGTCAGGTAATCCATCGTGTTGTCGAACCAATCCTTCTGATCCTCGGGCGCCGAGCCGACTACGCCGCAGCGCATGATCTGCTGGAACAGCTCGTCCCGGGCCTCCGCAAACGGAGTTGCCGCTCGGACTGGCTCCTTCCGGAATCTGTTTTTCTGAGTGTTCATCAATTCGGTTGGAGTAAAAACGTCTATGAAATCGTAATCTTCAATCTACTTATCTTAGACACCATTTCATAGAAGAAAGGTTCATGCCGCCGCCCTTCTCTTGATGAAATCGAGCAACAATTCCGAGAGATGCTCGGGATTTTCCTCGGGAACGAGCCGCGCGACTCCCGCGAGCCTCACCAGCCTGGCCTCCGGTATGGCGTTAACCAGCCTGTCGGCGAGCTTGGGCTCTACCCACTTGTCCTCGTCTCCCCAGATAATGAGCGTCGGCGCCTTGATCTCCCCGTACTCATCCTCGTCCAGATCAGCTTTGTTCACCGCGCTCGCCAACGTCAGAAGGTGCTTCGCGCCATCCTTTCCGACGAATGGAGCGAGGTAGCGGGCGATGAGCTTCATCGGCATGTGCTCCTGATTGGCGACACTGCCCTTGAGCACTCCTTCGAGGAGTGGGGCAGCGCCCATCACACCGCGAGTGAGACTGAACGCGAAGCGCGCCGTCCGCCGCTGCATCTGGGTGATCTCCTTGGCGGGCAGCTCCTCGAAAGCGGGAGTGTTGATCAGCACCAACTTCTCGACGCGGTCGGGACGGTTCGCGGCGAGCTTCATTGCCACGTCGCCGCCCAGGTCCACGCCGACGATGACCGCGCGCGAGACGCGCAGTACCGTCATCGCGGCATCGAGATACTCCGCCTGCGCCGCGATTCCGAAGTCGGCGTCCAGGGGCCGGTCGGACTGTCCGTGCCCGAGCAGATCCACCGAGTACGCCGTGTGACCCGCGGCGGTGATCGCGGGAGCAATCGCGCGCCACAGAAAGTTGCACGTCCCGAATCCGTGCAGGAGAATGACGGCGGTTCCGCCATGCCCGTACCGTTCGACGTGCATCGCTCCTGGACCGACTGGAGCTCTCAGGACATCAGCTTGCATCTCTATACCTCTGTCTTAGCTTTCGCGTCACAACTCACTCAGCTGTCAACGCACGAAATCGACCACGGAAGATGCCTTCAAACAACAACCCACCCAGAGACAGCAACGTACCCCCGAAAAAGATCGTCAGGGAGGCCCGTGAATCAAGTCGGCCAAAAGCCTTCCTCTGGGTACTCGGTCTCATCGCGCTCGTCGGCGTTGCTGCGCTCGGATACGTCGCGAGCAAGCCCAAGTCCCGCTCGGCTGACGTTAACGATGTAGCGGACACGACCAACGCCGGGCCCGCTCAGGGCTATTTGATAGGCAAGGTCGATGCCCCGGTAAAGATTATCGAATTCGCGGATTTCGAGTGCCCTTCGTGCGCCGGCTTCTCGACGGTGACGGAGCCTGACGTGCGGACGCGAATCATCGATCCCGGCCTCGCCAACCTCACTTACTACGATTTCCCGCTGACCCAGCATCGCAACACACTCGCGGCGTCGAACGCCGCGGCGTGCGCCGACGAGCAGGGAAAGTTCTGGCCGATGCACGACCGCATCTTTCAGGGGCAGGACGAGTGGAATAGCGAGGCGACCGACGCTCCGAAGGCGTTCCTCAAGCGCTACGCCGGCGAGGTCGGCCTGGACGTCGCCAAATGGGAGAGTTGCTTCGACGCGCGCAAATACAAGAAGCGCATCAGCGCCAACCTCGCCGAGGGCCTCCGGCGCGGCGTGAACTCGACTCCGACATTCGTCATCGGGAACAGGCTGTACACTGGGATGCGCTCCTACGATGAGTTGAAAAAGCTTGTCGACTCGATCGGGAAAACCGCAACCCCTCCGGTCGCGACGGGCGGCTCCGCGACACCAGCGCCGAAGAAGTGACGAAGCGGATGATCGTGGCCGCGCTCGCGCTGGCCGGGATCTTCATCAGCCTCTACCTCACGCTCTACAAGCTCGGTGTCATCGGCGAGCTTAGCTGCACCATCGGCTCGTGCGAGACCGTCAACACGAGCAGGTGGTCGCGGTTCCTGGGCCTGCCGGTCGCCGCTTGGGGACTGCTCTTCTATCTCGACGTCTTCCTGATCGCGCTGGCCGGGACGCTCGCGCGCTTTGAAGACGAGCCGGCGATCTCGTTCGTTCTCGCGGGTGAAGCCGCCGTCGGAGTGCTGTTCTCGGCGTGGCTGACGTACCTGGAGCTGGGGGTCATCCACGCCATCTGCATCTGGTGCGTCACGTCGGCAGTCATCGTTGTGGCGATCCTTCTTGTGAGCGCTGCCGACTTGAGGGAAGCGCGCGCCTCTCTAGGGGTCGAGAATACCGAAGCAGGGAGCCCTTAGCCTCTCAACCCAATCGCGCGGGGCTTTTCCGTCGGCGTATGGACCTGCGAAGTCGTACACCTGACGGACTTCCCGGAGACCTCAAACAAGCACGCGATGCCAGTCTTCGGGAATCTCTATCGCCAGTGTGAAAGCTCCCGGCGATCAGCCGCCAAGCGGTCGGCTCCCTGCTTCGGTATTCTGGATGCCAGCGGTGCGCCTAAGCCCCTCTTTTGATGTCCTGAGAACGGGACGCTTCATCGAGCCTGAGCCGAGGCTTCTCGGCGGCGACGTCCTCGCCCTCCCGCTGCATGCGGCGCCGGAACGGCACCAGATCCCGCCCCAAATGCACCAACGCCCGGGTCGCCACCGTGCTCGCCAGCGGCTCGGGGATCCCCATCACGCGAATGTAGGTATCGATCGCCCGGTCGAACGAGAGATCTTCCGCCAGAGTGTCGACAAACATCAGCGCGTTGTCGACGTGACCACGAATAATCGTCTCTTCGGCGCGGGCCTGTGACAGGCGCAGCCGCCGCTCGGCGTTCGGATTCAGCTTGCGGCCGAAGATCGATTCGGGAAACAGATTTCGAAGGGGCATTTAGCCGTCCGTCGGTTGGATTATGTACCTGATGTTAGGCACGGAGCGTACCAGCGGATAGGTCTTGCCACAGCCAATTCCCCTTCCCGCCGAGCCTGAGCGGCGCTGGCCCCACGGCAAGCCTCGTTTGACCTGCCAGCCGTTATATAGGCGAGGATACGTAATACGAGCGCCAGAGGTGAGGCAGTAGCCGAAAACATGTGGGATCCGCGCAGCAACGCAAAGAGCCCGGGGAGATTCCCCGGGCTCTGGTACTGCGAGTGGCGAAAGCGTCAGAGCCGTTACGGAGCTAGAACGATGATCTGATTCTGAAGCTCGGTCCCTGTGGTGATGGTCAATCCACCGGGCAAAAGCGCGGGCTTGAAACCGCTGGCTGCCGGAGGAGTCGCCCGCAACACATAGGCACCGGGAAGGAGAAAGGCGAACCGGAAGTTTCCGTTCGCGTCGCTGCTTGTGCTGCTAACGATATGGGTAGGATCTGCGTCGTTGAGAAGCGACCCCGCGGTCAAGACCTCGACCGTCGCGTCAGGAACAGCTGCACCGGTCGCGCTGTTGGCGTGAACGGAACCTGTCACGCTGCCAGTGATGTCCTCCGCTACCGCGCGGATGACCGGCTTGAAAAGGAAGCCATTTCTGGCATCGCTGCCGCGCATTACGAAACTGCGGCCGATGTCGAAGTCGAGCGTCATCACCGAGCCGTTTTCCGTCAGCTCGATGGGCTTGTCGAGGTTGATCTTGATACCGGACTGACCCGCGCTCGGAAACATGATCGCCGGCTTCGTTCCGTCCGCGAGAGTAATGGAGGATTTGCTCGGATCGATGACAAGGCGAAAGCCGTTATACGTACCGGTCGCGAGCGTGATCGCGCCAAGATTTGTCGTCTTGCCGTCTCCCAGGTCGAGCAGGTTGATGGAAGTGTTCGGAGTGGCAACCGTCGTCCACCCGTTCTGATTGGATTCGTCGGTTGCTTCCGCATCAGTCGGATCCGCCTTCCTTGCGTCGACGCGTACGACGAACACGTCCACGCTGGCGACATTGGAGAAGGGGAAAGGGGCGTCCGTCATGCGCACGGTGAGAAGTCCCGTGCCGGTGCCCGAGGAGTCACTGCACGCGGCGACGCCGAGCGTGCCCAGCGCGAGTGCCGCAAAAAGTCGAATGGTTTTGTACATCTTTGATCTCCAGAATCGATGTCTTTTGAACTGGCTGGCAATGGGAGGCGCCTAGCGCGCTTTTCCAGCCTCACATTTGCTTGACTCGCGTGTCACGCCCCTGCGTCACATCGATTTCCGGCTGAGCTGTCATTAAGCTCGCGCAGATCGCGAAAAACGAAATGGGGAAGAGCCCTTCCCGGCTCTTCCCATTTCGTACAGTCGATTCACAGCTGGCTATTTGTGCGGCGGCGGACGGTGGCTCTGCCCGGGATTCGACTTGCTGCCGCCATTCGCCGGCACTCCAGCCGGAGGTCCGGCGGACGCCGGCGGGCCTGCCCAGGCCGGACGTCCCCGCGCGGCCTTCCCGCTGTTGTTATTGGCTGCCCGAGCTTGTCCCGCCTCAGCCTGCAAAGGCAGCTCGCCGGGCATGCTCTCCAGATCGGAATCCGAGGCTTTCGCCTTCAGTCGCGCGAGCACTCGCTGGAGCGCTTCGTCGGACGGAAGTCCGCGATCCGTGAGGCTGCCGATGACGAACAATGGAACCGCCAGCGACCGGCCGGATGGTGAGTTCTTCGCGAGCAAGCTCACTGCCGCGCCATCTACACCCTTGCGCATCGCTTCCGCGCCCGCCTCGATCTCGTCGGCGCTAGGGCTCGAGCGGTGGCCGCTCGCGAGTGCAGCGCGCGCCTGGTCCATGCGGTCCGCTTGCTCGTTCACCGAGCGTTCTATGTTGGTAGGAGCAACGCCCTTCGCCGCAAATTTGAGTGCGCGGTTCTCCAGTGCGGCCGCCGGGAGCTGGTGGGCGCGGGCATCAGCAATGCGCGCGAGCACCCGCTGGGCGACGTCGGCTGGAAGCACCTCTCTCAGGCGCGCCGAAGGATCTCTGGCAGGCGTTTGCGCGCTCGATCCCTGCGCGACCATGAAGGCCGCCAGGAAGAGCAGCGCGACGCTTCGAATTCTCGTCATCGGATTCTCCTCTTTGGAGTTACTTGGGCCGCCAACGCAGCGGAAGGCTGCAACGAACCAATGCGTTGGTGTTCCATGCATATTAGACCACCGGTGCGCCCGTCCGCGTCACATTTGCCGCTCGTCATTCGACGATGAGCAGTCCAACCGACCCGCCGAACTCGTCCTTCATTCCCAGCAGTCCGGGTGGAATGATCCAGTTGCCTCCGTCGACGCGGAGATTCATCTCGTATTTTCCAGGTGCGATCGGTATGGCTCGCGTCCACCAGCCACCGCTCGTGTGCCCAAGATCAACCGGTGTCCAGCCCGTGAAGTCGCCATTGATCTCTACTCGCATCGCTGATCGGGCGTGAACCATCAGCAACACTACACCTTGAGGCCGGGCTTCCACACGAAAAGCGTCCGCTGCAACCGGAGGATTGCCCGGAGCTTCAGTGCGAGGGCTTTCGCTTCGGAGACTCGGAGCAACCTTCAGCGCATTCCGGCGACCGGACGCAAGGCGGATCCCCAGCGAGACGAAGCGTCCGCCAGGAAACCCCTGGGTCGGATCGACGGGATACGTTCCCCCGGCCCCGACGATCCCCAATACGGGCGTTGCCCACGCCGTGACGGCGATGCTCGCCCACGTTCGAGTTCCGGTAGGATCGAACTGCAACCTGGATCCCCACCGGGTGGCCGCCAACGCAGACACGTCGAGTCGTTCGCGCGTCCGAGTCAGCGAGAGCTGGCCATCCACATATTTGGCCGAGTCGTCCACCGATGCGGGGCTAACTCTCAATAGCGCCGTTCCTGCCGGAAAATCGGCCCAGGCTCCAAGCTCGCCGAGTAGTACTCGTCGCCAGCCGCTTCCGTCCCAGGTGGTGCCGCCCCCGCCCCCAACGAAAACGCCGCTCGTGCTGCCTGAGAAATGAATTCGCGCATTGGCGAGAGCCTCGCCGGTCCTCGTCGCATCCTGGTGGGTGCTGCCACCCGTGGAGCCAGCGAGCTCGCCGAAGAATCCACGCGACCTGGGAGTGAACAGCGATGCAGACACGATACCCTGGGCGCTCCATCCACCGCCCGCGAACTGAGAGATCGTTCCCAGCGCTTCAGCGGTTCCCTGCGACCAGTCTAACCGCAGATTGGGCGTGAGCGCGGCCGCTGTCGCGCTGACGGTGTCGGCGTAGCGGAGCGCAACCGCTCCGACATCGACGCTCGCAGCCGCACGCTGTGCGTGCGCACTACCGGCGCAGTAGAACAGCGCCGGAGCGGCAAGAACCACACTGTCACGACAGAGGCGGACGAGTCTCACTCTGAACAAGTGAGCTTCGCGAGAAAAGTGCCGCTGCCCTCAGGTGGCTCTCTGCGTGCCCAACCCGACCTGGATGACCGAGCTCTCGGTGCCAAAATCATCGGAGCTCTTCGTCGCGAGAGGATCAGCGATCCACCGCGTCCCGTTGATGATGAACGCGTACTCGTGACGGCCGGCCGGAAGGGCGACAGAAACCGCCCACACGCCGGGAGCGCCCGACGGCTTGAGCTGGGTGGCGCCCTTCGTCCACTCGTTGAAGTCGCCGACGAGCTCGACGGTATGGGCGTTCGAGTCGACAAAGACGAAACGAATCAGATTGACCGTGTCGCTGGCGGGCGGTTTACTCCCTACTGCCCCCACCGCGCGCGGTTCATCGGACCGGCTCCGCACGCGGGATCCGACCGCCACGGTAGACAGCGCCACGAACATCGAGACTCCTGCTGCCAGCGCAATGGCCCCGAGCGGTGAGAACCGCACGACACGCTGCGTCCGCCACCAGGAAGCTTCGTCGCGGTTTACGGGATGCAGTGAGCGGGCTTCCATTCTCACCTTATCCATCAGCCTCGCGTCGAACGAGGGATCCAGGTGCTCGGGCGCGCGGAGATGATCCGCCACATGCTCTATGAACGCGGCGGTTTCGTCCGGAAGTTCGTCACGATAGTCAGCCATTATACACACCCTCAAGTAGGTCGCGAAGCCCATCGCAGGCTCGTTTCACTCTCATTTTCAGCGCCGAGACACCGATCCCGGTGATCTCGGAGATCTCTTCGTAGCTCTTTTCTTCGACGTACTTCAACAAGAATGCTTCCCGCTGTTCGGCCGGCAGGCGAGAGAGAGCATGTTCGACGTGCTCGCTCATCGTCCCAGCGGAGTCCTCGTCCGTCTCCGCCACGGCGCGGTCGATCATTTCAGGGTCGGCGACGAATCGCAAATCGCGCCGTCGCTGGCGCGCGGCAAACGTTCTGCATTCGTTCACGACGATCTGATACAGCCAGCCTCCAAATCGATCCCGGTCGCGACAGTTCTTCAGGCCGCGGTACGCGCGCATGAAAGCGGACTGCAGTACATCGTCCGCATCCGCCCGCGAGCCCAGCATTCGAACGGCGAACCGCGTGCATGTGTCCCGGTACCGCTGGGACAACACACCGAACGACTCGACGTCACCACCCAGCACTTCAGCTATCAGCTGGGCGTCGGACCCATCTCTCATAGATGAAAGACTACGTGATGCCACCCCGGGGTCACAATCCCTGCCTATCGAAGATGGGGTTAACCGCTCAATGGGTGGACATGCAAAAGAGCCCGGGAATTACCCCGGGCTCTTTCTCTGCAAAGCGACGACTTGCGTCGAAGCTCTAGAGATTCATTACACGCAGACGATCACGCCATTGGTCATGCTGCAAACCTTGGCAGACTGCGAGTGCGTAGCAGTGCCGCTCCACGAAGGCGGCGGGCCGGCGACGTTCGTTATGACGACGGTCACGTTCTGCGACGGGCTGAAACCCTGCAGAGGAGCAACGCTGGTGGCGGTTCCACCGAAATACGCGCCACCGTTGTCGGCAGCATACTGCTCTTCGTAGGTCGCCATGTTGCGAAGGTCAGACTTCATCGCGGCGACGTACGCCTTGTCCTTGGTGTTAGCAAACTTCGGAATCGCGATCGCGGCAAGAATGCCGATGATGACGACTACGATCAAAAGCTCGATAAGGGTAAACCCCTTTTTGTTGCGTGACATCGGTATGCTCCTGCAGCGGTTGGAAGATGCAAGCGGCGCATTCGCCGCTCTGCATCAGAAGGACGCCGCAGGACTCCTTCTGCAACCGCTGAAGCGCCTTTTGTTTCCCGCTAAGTGCCTGTATTGCATGACTTTGTCGTTAACCCAACGTGACTTTATCGTCACGATGCATCTGGATCACTGGACCCGATGACGCCGAGGAATCTGCAGAACGCTGTGCGATTTTGCCGCCATCGCTCAGCGGCGCCGGCTGGCTCTCTGCTACGGGGATGCAAGCGTCAGAACGATCGCCAGGCTGTAGATGCCGGGAGTATCCAGCGTCCAGTTATAGAGCGTCTGGAAGTACAACGTAGTGGCATTGCTCGCGGTGGCCGATCCGGTGACAAGGTTCACGTCGGTGGTCGTCAGCGCCGCGAAGGATCCGTTCGAAGCGGTGCTCCACTTGAGATCCGCGGCTGGCTTATTGGCCCGTGCCGGAGCTCCCGGCGAAGTGTTCGTCGCGGTCCACGTAGCAGCGGCGGCGTGCAGATGGAGGGTCCACGCCGCATTGGCGCTCACGGTGAGAGTGGGCCCGGCGGTAGCGTTGAATCCCGCGTCGAAATCGGCTGGAGTTGGAGCTGTCAGCGCAGTCGAGCCCACGCTCATCTGAAGCCGAACGACACGTCCAGCGGTCATGGAGACACTGCCCGGAAGACCACAGTTCGCGGGGGCGCCGCTAGCCGTGCATTGCGCGGACGCCGAGGACGCCACCATCGGCAATCCCATCACCGCCGCGATTACCGCGGCGCCAAAGCTCAAGCGTCTCATCTCGTCTCCCGTTCAACTCTGAAGGTTCCGGACGACATGGCCCCGTCGGATGACGAGTACCAGGTTCCGGCGATTGTGTCAGCGACGATCTGGCCTACGTGACGACGTGTAGTCGCTTCCAGATCCGCGTCGAAGTCTATCACATCGGTACCGCTTTCCGAGCCGCTGACGGGACCGCTCAGGAGCCTTTGCTGTTGCGTTTGCGAGTTCACACCCTGAAGGACCAGCTGCCCCTGAAAGCTCGTGCCCGACTCGCGCGAGATCGTCAGCGTTCCAGTGAGCGTTTCGCGCACAGGAACGGTTTGAACGCCGGTGTAGTTCCAGGAGCCATTGAGTTGAATCAGGGACGGCTGTGGCTCCGTCGACTTGAGACACGCGGACATCAGCACAGCGCACGCGAGCGCGAACGTCCGAACGCAATTTTTCCCTGGGCCGCTCATGAGCGACTCGGGCTTGCGGTGGCGTCGGGCGTCCTGTTGCCGGACGGCGCATCATTCTTCTGAGCGCCGCCGCGCGTGCCGGAGCCGTTCCACAT
>JAYWBE010000330.1:0-4167 GCA_043781715.1 Gemmatimonadaceae bacterium | reverse complement strand
ACAGCTCGGTCGCGAAAGATTCTTCCGTGATTGAGAAGCGGCGCGACTGCTTGCCGATCAGCGGATGAGCGAAGTCGATCGTTACGTCGAGCTCCAATCGATCGCATGGATACGCCTCATATACGGACGCCCCGTCTATGATCCTCACGGGCTCGCGCAGATCCAAAAAATCCGGCTCGCCCTCCACTGCCGCAAGCCCCGCCTCGGAGAGCGCGGCGACAAAAGGCGCCGCGCTCCCATCGAGTATCGGCGGCTCCGGCCCATCCATGTCGATGGTCACGTCGTCGATTCCCATTCCCGTTACCGCGGCGAGGACGTGTTCCACTGTATGGACCGCGTGCGCGCCCCTCCCGAGCTGGGTCTTGCGCTCGCTCCCACTCACTTCACTCACGTGCGCGCGTATCCGCGGCATCCCTGGACTATCTGTGCGCCGAAAGTATATCCCCTGCTTCGCTGGCGCCGGCTGAAAGGTGATCCGGCACTGGACACCCAGATGCAAACCTATGCCCTCCAGCACCGCCGGACGGGCTAATGTCTTTCGACTCACGTGGAGTCGGGCTCTCCCAGCAGCTTCTCGAGACGCCGCATCATCCCCGCCAATTTAAACAACGCGGCCGAAGCGCGAAGCGCTTCCCGATGCGGCCGCGCCGGATACCCGGACCATGTCTCACCCGCCGGGATGTCGCCAAAGACTCCCGCCTGCGCCGCGACCCGAGCGCCGGCGCCGATCGAGATATGCCCGCTGATGCCGGCCTGTCCGGCGAGGACAACGCCATCGCCGATCGTCGCCGAGCCAGCAATGCCGACCTGCGCAATGAGGAGACAATTCTCTCCGATCCGGACGTTGTGAGCGATTTGCACGAGATTGTCGATCTTCGTGCCGTTCCCGACCACGGTATCGTCGATGCTGCCGCGGTCGATCGTGGTGTTTGCCCCAATCTCCACATCGTCCCCGATGATGCACCGGCCAACGTGTGGAATCTTCTGGTGCGCCCCATCGCGGAAGACAAACCCGAACCCATCGCAAGCGATGCGCGCGCCGGAATGAATCACCGTCCGCGCGCCGAGCGCCGCGCCGGAGTTGATCGTGACGCCCGGCCAGAGCCGCGTGCCGTCGCCGATCGAAACACCGTCTCCAACGACGCAGTGTGGGCCGATCACGACGCCGTTGCCCAGCTTGGCCCTCGCTCCGATGATCGCGTACTCCCCGACGGAGACTCGCTCGCCGAGGCTCGCCCCTTTTCCGATGCGCGCTGTAGATGCAACTCCAGAAGCCGGCGCCTCCGGGGGATAGAGCCTGGGCAGTAGTGAGAGAAGCTTCTCGAGCGGCTGCTTGACGATTATGCGCGCCCGAGGAGCTCCGGCGGCGTCCCGGAATTCCGGGTCGACGAGCACCACGCCCGCTTTCGTAGTCGCCATCATCGGCGCGTACTTCACGCTCGAGAGAATGCTCAGGTGGCTGGCGTCGGCGCGGTCGAGCGGCGCCACACCGCTGACCGCCGTCTTCCCGTCGCCTATCAGCTCTCCGGACACGAGTGCCGCAATAGCCTCAGCGGTGATGGTGCTGGCACCATCACCGCTGATTGAAGGCCTCGAATCCGTTGACCCGATCACTTCTTGGGCCGAGTCACTCCCGCAGGCTGTGGAACGGCTCCGCTCGCCGGTGGGGCGGTCGGCAATCCCTGCGACTTGAGGCGCGCGAGCACCCGATCCGTCAGATCGAGTCTCTTGTCCGCGGCGACGACAACGCTCACCTGGGCGCCGACGTCGAGAATCACCGCGTAGTTGTCCTCGGCACGAATCGTTTCGATGACGGCTTGCACGCGCTCCATGATCGGCTTGACCAGCTGCGCCTGACGCGCCTGCATGGTCGAGTCAAGTCCGCGGGCGCGCTGCTGATACTCGACTTCGCGCCGTCCGATAGTTGTACGGCGCGTCTCGCGCGTGGTGCTGTCGAGCTTCGGTGACTCGCGATCGAACGTGGCCATCATGGTCTTAAGCGAGTCATCCATCCGCTGGATCTGCAGGCGATAGACTCCTACTTCCCTGTCGAACTGCGCCTCAGCCTCGGCGCGTCCCGGCGCCTGCTGCAGCAGCAGCGCCGAATTGATGTAGCCGATCTTGGCGGTGGCGGGCGGAGACTGGGATGCCTGCGCTCCGGCGATGCCGACATGAATCAGCGATGTGGCCAGTGCGATTGAGGTCGCACGGAGAATCAGTCGCATGTATGACTCCAGTGTTAAAAGAATTGTCCGAGTTTGAAGTGGAGCTTCCAGCCAGGCGCCGGTCTCCCCTGAGCGTCAATCTTGTCGAACCCATACCCTATATCAACACCCAAAGGTCCGAGCGGGCTCAACGTTGCGGCTCCGAAACCGAAGCTCCGGAACAGTCGCGTGGGATCGAACTCGCGCGGTTTGTTCCAAACATTGCCGCCCTCGAAGAAAGTGTTCACATAGAGCGACTGATTGACCCTGAGCCCGAGCTCTCCGGTTCCGACAAAGAACGCGTTCCCGAAGGATGACCGGCTCGCCTGGGTCTGATCGGCGCTCGGGTTGAAGCCGTTCGGAGTAATCGCGAACTCGTCGTATCCGCGCAGCTGCTCGCCGTACTGCGTACCGCCGACCGTGAACGCCTGTGAGTAGAAGAACGGGCCGGTGTCTCCAAAAACCGCTCCGGCCCGTGCCGAAAGGCCGACCACGAACGTCATCGGTTCGCCCCCGAGGAGACTGCCTCCAATGTGTCCGATCGGCGCGTAGGAGCGAAGCTCCGTCGTATAGCGCTGAAACGATGCCGAACCGCCCAGGGGTCCGCCGTTGAATTGCGAGTTGAACGACTGAAGGCCCCCGTCCGCGGGGAACGGAAGTCCCGTGCGGGTGTCGTGCTGTGCCGTAAACCCAAGCGTCGACCGGAAGCAGTTCGCGCACGCGGCCGCCACCGTGGCCAGCAAACCGTTGCTTTCGTATTTCACCTTCTCCCCGCCGTACGAGACGAAGAGGCGGGTGTAGATCGACTGGGGAACGGGGAATCCGAGCTGGACCTGCCCGCCGGTCCTAACCGCTCCGCCCAGGTCCGCGATCTGGAACCGCGAGCGGCTGTGATATGCGGTGAGGCTTCCCGAAACTCGCGACTGGCGGATATTCGGGTCGCTGTAGGTAAGATTGAAATCGTTGATGAAGCGTCCGAACTGCCATTGCACCTGCGCCCGCTTGCAGCGGCCCAGAAGGTTCGGCTGATCGAGACCGATGAACCCGCCGAGTCCGGTGCCTTGGCCCATCGATGCACCGAAATTCACGTTGCCCGTGCGCTTTTCTTTCACGTTGAACACGATGTCGACGTCGCCCTGATCTCCGCTTGGGCGCGTCTCGGGCGCGGTCATCGGGGACTCGAAGAAATTGAGATTGCCGATGTTCTGGTAGCTGCGAATCAGGAAGTTGCGGTTGAACACCTGACCCGGCGCCAGAACAATCTGCTCCCGAATGCACGACTCGTGAGTGTAATCGTTGCCGACGATCTCAATGCGGTTGACGATGGCCGGGGATCTCTCGTCGATCTCCCAGCGGAGATTGACAATGCGAACCGAGTCGGTACCCGGCACTCTCTCGGTGACCGGACGGATGTTCGCGTAGATGTAGCCTTCGTCGTTGTAAGCTTCCATCAACTTTTGCTGCGCGTCGTCCCACCTTGCTTCGTCGAAGGTGTTGGCCGGATTGCTATAGCTGCGCCGAATCATGCCGGTCGCTTTCTGAACGACGGTAGTCTGCTGAGCCTTGCCGAACGGGTAGAACGTGTTGATCTGGTCGCTCGAGAAACGGCGGTTGCCGAGCACCTCGAAGTTGCCGACCTTGTAGCGGGGCCCTTCAGTGACGGTGATGTCGAGCAATCCCTTGCCCTTCGCGCGATCCACGATCAGCGTGTCCTTGAGGATCCTGAAGTCGATGTAGCCGCGGCTCGCGTAAAGCTGCGGGATTTTCTCGCTCAGGTCTTGCGCATACTTGGCGTCGTCGAGCTCGCCGTTCCGGGTCCAGAGAAATCCTTCCGGCTTGGTGTCCATCGCGGCCACGATGTCCGCATCCGGAACGCTCTTGTTACCGTTGATGCGTATTCCGGAAATCGCGAGTCGCCTTCCCTCGTCGACCTTGAAAGTGATCGAGAGCTTTCCGTTGGTGA
>JAYWBE010000329.1:0-4211 GCA_043781715.1 Gemmatimonadaceae bacterium | reverse complement strand
GCGACTGCATGGCGCGCGCGACCGAGCGCGCGCGAAAGGAGAAGCGGCCAACCCTGATCGAGATGAGAACGTACCGCTTCATGGGTCACTCGATGTCGGACGCGGTGAGCGGTACCTACCGCACCAAGGACGAGCTCGAAGAGAACATGAAAAGGGACCCCATCCTGCTCCTCCACAACCGCATGTTCGAGGCGGGCGAGCTCACCGAAGGCGAGATGCGAAAGATAGACGACGAAGCGAAGGCGATCGCGCAGGACGCGTGGGACTTCGCGGATGCCAGCCCCGAGCCCCCGCTCGAGAAGCTCTACACCGACGTCTACACGGACACGAGCTCCTGATGGCAGTCGTCACTTACAGAGACGCACTGACCCAGGCGCTTCGCGAGGAGCTGCAGCGCGACGACCGCGTCTTCCTCATGGGAGAAGAAGTCGCGCAGTACAACGGCGCGTACAAAGTCTCGAAGGGACTTCTCGACGAGTTCGGCCCCATGCGAATCGTCGATACGCCGATCACCGAGCTCGGCTTCGTCGGCGTCGGCGTCGGTGCGGCGATGGTAGGACTCCGCCCGATCGTCGAGTTCATGACCTGGAACTTCGCGCTCCTCGCTCTCGACGAAGTAGTGAACGTCGCGGCGAAAATGCTCTACATGTCGGGCGGACAGTACAAGATGCCGATGGTGTTTCGCGGACCGAACGGTGCCGCGCTACAGTTGGCCGCGCAGCATTCGCAGGCGTGGGAGAGCTGGTTCGCTCACATCCCGGGTCTCAAGGTCTGTACGCCCGGAACTCCCGCCGACGCAAAAGGCCTTCTCAAGTCCGCCATCCGCGACGACAACCCAGTCGTTTTCCTCGAGGGCGAGATGCTCTACAACACCAAGGGCGAGGTGCCTGAGGGTGAGCACATCGTGCCGCTCGGTGTGGCGGACCTGAAGCGCGAGGGCGATCACTGCTCCGTGATCACGCACGGAAAAATGGCACTGGTAGCCATGCGCGTGGCTGACGACTTGGCAAAGGAGGGAATCAACATTGACGTCGTCGATCTCCGCACCGTGCGGCCCATCGATGTCGAGGCGATCGCCCGCTCGGTTCAGAAGACGAACCGCGCCGTAGTGCTCGAGGAAGGCTGGGAGATCTGCGGCATGGGATCGCAGGTCGTCGATTTCATCCAGCGCGAATGCTTCGACGATCTCGATGCGCCCGTGCTGCGCGTGCATCAGGAAGACGTGCCAATGCCCTACGCCAAGAACCTGGAGAGAGCCGCGAAACCCGACGCCGGCAAGGCGGTCGCGGCGATCAAGAAAGTCATGTACCTCGACTGAGCGACTATGGCAACGAAAGTCACGATGGAGGCGCTCTCGCCGACAATGGAGGAAGGCCGCCTCGTCAAATGGAATAAGAACGAGGGCGATCAGATCAAAGCCGGAGACGTGCTGGCCGAGGTCGAGACCGACAAGGCGGTAATGGAGCTGGTCGCGCGCGGCGACGGCGTGCTACGGAAGCGTCTGGCCAACGAAGGCGATGCGTCTCCGGTCGGAACTCTGCTGGCGGTTATCGGGACTCCGGACGAGAACATCGACGCGATCATCGGCGCCGCTGTGCCCGCAACCGCCTCGGCGCCGGTGGCAGCGTCGGCCAAGCCTGCACAAGAAAATGCGGTTCCGCAGTCGTCTGACCAGTCTCAGAGCGAAGCGTCGACATCGCCGCAGCAGAAAGTTGCCGGCCCCGCGGGAGGCGCTCCTCCAGCACCTCGCCCTGCGGCGCCACCACCGACCGCGCCTCCGCCGCCCAAGGGCAATGGTGCACGCCCGGGCGCTACTACGACTCCGGGCGGACGCCAGCGCTCCTCACCGCTGGCACGCAGGCTCGCCAGCGACAAGGGAATCCAGCTGGGCGGAATCCAAGGCTCCGGTCCCGGAGGCCGCATCGTCAAGCGCGATATCGAGAACGCGAAGGCTACCGCCGGAGCCGCGCGCTCAGCTGCCGCCGAGAGGCTCGCGACCGAAGGCGACTTCAAGGACATCCCGCTCACACAGATCAGAAAGACGATCGCGCGTCGTCTCGCCGAGTCGAACGGCCCCGTTCCGACTTTCTTCCTCACCGCCGAATTTGATGCCACGCGCGCCGCGGAGATGCGCGCCCAGCTGCTGGAGATGGGCGATCAGTACAAGGTCTCCTTCAACGACATCGTCATCAAAGCGGTCGCGCTCTCGCTCGCCGAGCATCCCGAAGTCAACGCGCACTGGCTAAACGATAAGATCCGCCACTTCAACAGGATTCACGTCGCGATGGCGGTCGCGGTCGAAGACGGACTCATCACACCGGTCCTGTTCGATGCCGACCGAATGACGATGTGGGAGATCTCGGAGAAGGCGCGCGACCTGGCTAAAAAAGCCCGCGAGCGCAAGCTCATGCCCGAGGAATACACCGGCTCGACCTTCTCCGTCTCCAACCTCGGCATGTTCGGGATCGATCAGTTCACGGCAATCATCAACCCGCCCGAGGCCGGAATTCTCGCCATCGGCGGGGTCGAAGAGAAACCCGTCGTAATCGATGGCACCCTCGAGGTCCGCCAACGCATGCGTGTCACGATGAGCTGCGATCACCGAGTGATCGACGGCGCGACGGGAGCAAAGTTCCTGCAGACGGTCAGGCGGTACCTCGAGAATCCCCTGAGTCTGATTATTTGACGCGCTCGGGGTTAACTGTGACTGCGAGAAGAACAAGGTTCTTCTCGCAGTTAAACATCCCGCCGAGTAGCTAGATTTATCCCCTGCACTCTCCCAACCAACGAAAAATGGCTTCTTTCGACGTGATCTTTATTGGAGGCGGCCCCGCCGGCTACGTGGGCGCAATCCGCTGCGCCCAGCTCGGTATGTCAGTCGCCGTCGTGGAGCGCGAGGGCCTGGGCGGCACCTGCGTTCTCTGGGGCTGCATTCCCGCCAAGGCTCTCCTCGAATCAGCTTCGATCGCGACAAAGGTGACGCACGCGGCCGATTTCGGCGTCACAGTTAGCGATGTGAAACTCGACTACGGCGTCGCCATGAAACGCTCGCGCGCTGTGAGTACGCAGAACTCGAAGGGCGTCGAGTTCCTTTTCAAGAAGAATAAAATCACGTGGTTCAAGGGCACCGCGAAAATCGCGGGAAAGAATTCGGTGTCCGTGAAAGCCGACGGAAAGGAGGAGAAGCACGAAGCGAAAAAGGCCATCGTCATCTCCACCGGCTCGCGGGTCAAAGGACTCCCGCAAGTCGGACTCGAGCTGAACAAAACCACCGTTATCTCTTCCGACGAAGCTCTCATTCTCGAGAAGGCTCCGAAGACGATGGCGATCATCGGCGCCGGCGCGGTCGGCTGCGAATTCGCCGATGTCTTCGCCGCCTTCGGCACCCAGGTCACGCTCATCGAAGTGCTTCCCGGCATACTTCCCCTCGAAGACGCGGACTGCGGCGCCGAATTGGCGAGAAGCTTCAAGAAACGGAAGATCGACGTGCTGCCCGCCGCCAAAATCGGCGACGTGAAGGTCGGCAAGACTTCCGTGACGATGAGTGTCGAGGTTGGCGGCAAGAAGCAAAGTCTCGAAGTCGAGAAGGTTCTCGTTGCAGCGGGACGCGCTCCCAACATCGAGGACCTGGGCCTCAAGGAAATCGGCGTCCAGCTCACCGACCGCGGCTTCATCAAGATCAACGAGCGCATGGAGACATCCGCGAAAGGCATCTACGCGATCGGCGACGTCGCCGGTCCACCGATGCTCGCCCACAAGGGGCAGCGCGAAGGCGTCGTGTTCGCGGAGTTTCTCGCGGGGCAGAAGAATGTCCACCCGGTCAATTATGGCAACATCCCGAACGCGACCTACTGCCACCCCGAGGTCGCATCGATCGGCTTGACCGAGGCGCAGGTGAAGGAAAAGAAGATTGATTACAAGGTCGGCAAATTCCCCTTCTCCGCGAACGGACGCGCCCGCACATCCGGCGAGACCGAAGGATTCGTCAAGATCATCCGCGACGCCAAGTACGGCGAGATCCTGGGCGCCCACATCATCGGCGCGCACGCCACCGAGTTGATCCACGAGTTGGCCGTCGCGCGAGAGAATGAGTTCACCGTCGAAGAGGTCGATCTGGCGATCCACGCCCACCCCACCCTCTCCGAAGCTATCGCCGAGGCCGCTCTCGACTCACTCGGCAAAGTCATACACGCGTGATTTAGGTGATGCAC
>JAYWBE010000328.1:0-12580 GCA_043781715.1 Gemmatimonadaceae bacterium | reverse complement strand
TCCCCCGGCCGGTATTGGGAGTCAGGGCGTAACATCCGCCACACCACGCCGGCGGCGACCATGAGAAACAGCAGACCGAGCCCGGCGGTCAGGCGAAGCAGGCGTTTCCGTCGCGTCAACCTCGCGATGCTTTTACCCGCCTACTCACCGGCGCGCGTCACGTGGATCGTCTTCTGATCCTCGGACATCACCGTCACCTGCGCCGTGAGCCCCGACTCCTTGCCGAAGAGAAAGTTGATGAGGAATTGGTCGGCCTTGCGGTACAACAATCTGGCCTTGACGTGGAGCTCGGTGACCTGACCTCGCGGAACACGCACGGCGACCGTGCGACTGAGCGGAGAGATCGAGTCGGGCAGTGTCCGGGCTGGCGGAGGAGCGTTGCTCTGCACGACCTGGCCGGGACAGATGAAGTTGAACTCCGCCCGGTCCGAGAATCCGGGGAAGATCGACCGGCGGTAGCGGACGCCCACCATCTCCCACAGGTTGTGCCGGTCGATCAGGTGGCCGTACTGGTCCACCGGTTCGGCCTTGAGCATAAATGTGCCGGGCGCAATGAAGTTCGCGGCATCGCGCTGGCCAGTCTGGAAGACCATGTTGCCGGCCTGGTCGGTGACGTCGACCTCGACCCACGCCTGAATGATGTCGAGCGGTCCGGTGGGGAAGTCGTGCCCCACTTTATTGTTGGTGAGAACGACATTGATCGTGATCGGGTCGCCAGGCCTGACGTTGACCGGGGCCATCACCTCGATCGGCACGGCGGGACCTTTTCGCCACTTCCTGGCGATCTCCGGAATCTCGATTTCACCACGCAGCCACTTCTCGGTCAGGCGCGTTTGCTCGTCCGCGCCGGGCAGCTTGAGTACCCGCGGCATGAACTGGTTGGCGGCGATGAACCGATGACTCCGGTGCTTGCCGTCGGACGGCGTCCGGTTGTAGTCGCGATCGTCGCCGCTCGCCGGATCGCTCGATTCGTTGAGCGGCATGTGGCACTCGCGACACTCGACGGTCCTGGTGGGATCGTTGGGATGGTTCCAACGGCTCTTGCGCCAGGCGTCGAACTGGTTCTGCAGCTGCACCCACCCCACCCGGTTGATTTCCTTGTCGATGAACTGCTTGTGGCAGGCGGCGCAGAACTGGGGGCTTTTGAAGAGCTTGTGCTGCAGGCTCTCGACGTGGTAGCCGGGGTATGATCGGATGAGGAAATCGCTCACCATCCGCTGGGTGTTCCCCTTTTCCAGTTCGAACAGGTAGCGTTTGGGCTGGGTGATGACGTAGGCGGCGTTTCCCTTGACGTCCGTTTCCTTGATCGCGTGGCAGGCGATGCAGGAGATGCCCTCCTTGTAGCCGACCTGGTTGGTGAGATTCTCAGTGAAGATGTTCTTGGTGCCGGAGAACAGAGAGATAGGATCGTGGCACCCGCCGCAGTACCGCGTGGACTCGGGCCCGTTCTGCTCGCCCATCACCGTCTGCACTTTCTGGAACGCCGCGTCCATTGCCGAGTAGCGATGGGCGCTGACCGCCCATTCATCGTAGATCGCCTTGTGACAGCCGGACGTTCCGCACGATGCCGAACCGGCGAGCGACCGCGCGTCGTAGGCATTGCCGCTGCGCGTTCGAGCCAGACTCGGCGCGAAGGGGCGGTTGGCGCCGTAGACGTAGCTGTAGTCCGCGGGCAACTTGTTCACCAGCTTCGTCGGTCGGTAGAGCGCCGCGGCACCGGCGACGACGACGAACAGACCAACGGTGAGGAGCATGGTTCTCGCGCCGCACCAACGCGCGGCCGCGAGGAGCTGCGCACCGGCCGCCGTCTCACGGCTCCGGTAGGCGCGCACCACCAGTGTCACGATGTGCGGCAGGGCGGCGGCGACGAGGGCGAACGTCGCGACCACATGCGCGATATCCCAGCCGCGACTGATTCGGGTGGCGGCGATTGCCTGAACCGTGAGCACCAGGCCCGACACTGCAGCGGCGATCGTCGCAGCCATTGTGAAGTAGCCGGTGAGCTTCACGTGCGAGAGACGGAGGGCGCGATAGGTGCGCCAGTGACGCAGCTGGTACCACGCGTACGGGAGGATGAACACGAGCCCGACGATGGTGTGGAGCAGCACCATTACCTGATTCGGCACGCTGAAGGGCAGCAGGTAGATCGCGAGCCCAGTAAGCGTTTCGAAGAGGAGAATGCCCGCCACCGTATACAGGAGGCGTTGCTGCCACTCCAGCGCCTTCAGTGCCGTGTAGTTTTGGGGGGCAGTCATGACCGCAGCGAATATGCTGGTGCATGCGGCCGGACGCTGTCAGGGAAAAGGCTACAGGAATCCGAGGGAAAAGACTACAAGAATTCTCACTCCTCCCTCTTTCCTTCCACCGTCCCCCGCGTGGTTCCGGGGAACCCACTTCGCTTTACGGAGAAGTGCGTCAACAACGCGCCGTCGCGTCGACACGATGCGCTGTCCGGCACACGATACGTCATAGGCTGGCGCTGAATCGTGATGGAAGATTAGGTCAGTGAGAACGCGGGCCGTTTGGCGCTGACTGAGACCGCAGCGCCGCGGGTGATGTCGGCGGCGATCACTGTTTGCTGTGTGGGTTGCTGGCGCTCTTCTTCTATTCTTGCCCACGAGTGTCGCGTCTCCGTTGGGCGTTGACGCGTTCCGATTCCGGTCCCCCGCCCGCCGGGCGTTCCACTGCCTGCGGCGGCCCATTAACTTGCCCGCGTGACCACCCATCCGCTGCCCCATCTCGTACTGGTTAACCTCGGCACTCCGAAGGAGCCGAGTCCGGCCTCTATACGCGAGTTCCTGGACGAGTTCCTCAGCGACCCCGCCGTCGTGGATCTGCCGCGGTGGCTGTGGCTGCCGATCCTGCGCGGCATGGTGCTCCGCAAGCGTCCGGCGCGAGTCGCGGAGCTGTACAGATCCATCTGGAGCGCGGGCGGCTCGCCCCTGCGCGTAGCCACCGAACAGATCGTGGCCGGTGTGAGGGAGCGCGCCTCGGGGCGCTTCGGGGTGAGCGCCGCCTACCGCTATGGCGAACCCTCGCTCGACACGGTGATGCAGACTCTGGCCGGCGATGGTACAGGGCCGGTGATCGTCTCGCCGCTCTTTCCGCAACGCACCGATGCGACGACCGGGACCGCGTTCCGGCGCGCCCGCGAGGCCGCCGAGCGCGCGGGGATCGCCGAGCGTCTGGTCGAGCGACTGATCCACCCTGCGGACCCGAGGTATGTGGAGGCGATGGCAGCGCAGTGGCGCCGCGCCGTTGCGGAGGCCGATCACGAGATCGAACATGTCGTCGTCTCCTTTCACGGAATCCCGGTGCGGTACGACCGGCGGGAGGGGGGAGTGTACGTGCGTGACTGCGCAGCGACGACGCGCGCCTTCCTGGAAGCGATCGATTGGCCGCGCGACCGCGCGACGCTGGCCTTCCAATCGAAGTTCGGCCCCGAGCCGTGGCTCAAACCGGCAACCGCCGACGTGCTCGAGGAGCTGCCGCGCCGCGGCGTGCGCCGCGTGGCGGTCATCACGCCTGGATTCCTCACGGAGGGGCTGGAGACGATCGAAGAGATCGGTATCCGCGGGCGCGAGTCGTTTCTCGAGGCTGGCGGCACGCATTTCCTCCGCGTCGGATCGGTCGAGGCGGAATCCGCGTTTCTCGACGCGCTTGCGGCGCTCGCCGCCGACTGAGCGCGTCATGAACGACCGACTGCTGCGTGCGTTGCGGGGTGAACCGACGGATCGGCGGCCGGTGTGGGTCATGCGCCAGGCCGGCCGCTACCTCCCCGAGTACCGGGCGCTCCGCGAGCGCCACAGCTTCGAAGAGCTCTCGGGGAGCGCAACGCTGGCAGCCGAAGTGACAATGCAGCCGCTGGCACGCTTTCCGCTCGACGCGGCGATCATCTTCGCCGACCTGATGAGTCCCATCGGCGCGCTCGGCCTGTCCGTGCGATTCGATCCCGGCCCGGTGCTGGCGAAGCCCGTGCGCACCGCCGCCGATGTCGACGCGCTCGCCGATCCCTCGCCGGGGACGATCGCGCCAGAGGTGATCGAGGCGCTCGGGCTCGTCAAGCGAGAGCTCGGCGGCCGGGCCGCGCTACTGGGTTTCGCGGGTGCACCGTTGTCGCTCGCGGCATACCTCGTTCAGGGACGTGGAAGCCCCGGGTTCCCCGCGCTCCGCGCGCTCGCGGCGCGCGACGAAGGGCTCCTCTCGGCGCTGCTCGAGAAGCTCACCGCGCTGGTTGTGCAGTACGTCACGGCGCAGGTCGAGGCGGGCGCCGACGCGGTGCAGCTCTTCGACACCTGGGGCGGCGTGCTGTCGCTCGCCGACTGGACGCGGCTGGTGCGGCCCCATCTCGTGCGCTTCTTCGAGGCGACGCAGTCGCTCGGCGTGCCGCGGATCATGTTCGTGCAGGATGCGTCACACCTGGTGGACGCGTATGCGGCGCTCTCCTCCGAGGCGCTCGCGGTGGACTGGCGTGAGGATCTCACCGCCCTTCGGGCTCGCGTGCCGGCGACGAAGGCGCTGCAGGGTAACGTGGACCCCGCGGTGTTGCTCGCCGGTCCCGAGCCCACGCGCCTCGCCGCGCGCGCGCTGCTCGCCCGCATGCCGTCGCGCGGGCACATCGTGAATCTTGGCCACGGCATCATGCCGGAGACTCCCATCGACAGTGTGCACGCCCTCATCGCGGCCGTGCACGAGGAGAGGCTTTCATGAGCATCCCGGACTCCGTCCTTGATTCGGGTGCGAATGCCCGTCCGGTCGGGCGGCAGGTGACGGCGGAGCTGCTGGCGCGCTACGACCGTCCTGGTCCGCGGTATACCAGCTACCCAACTGCGATCGAGTTCCACGAAGGCGTCGGCACCGACGACTACCTCACGCGGTTGGCCGCGGCGGACCAGCTCGGTGATGCGCCGCTCTCGCTGTACATGCACCTGCCGTTCTGCGAGGAGCGGTGCCTCTTCTGCGGCTGCCACGTAATCGTCACCAAGCACAGGAAGGCGGCCGAGCCCTACCTGGAACTGATCAAGCGTGAGGTGGAACTGCTAGCGGAGCGGCTCCCCAACCGGCGCCGGTTCGCGCAGCTCCACCTGGGCGGAGGGACGCCGACGTATTTCTCGCCAGGGCAGCTCACCGACCTGCTCGGCCACACGTTGCGGCACTTCCACCCTGCGGCTGGCGCGGAGCTCGCCCTGGAAGCCGATCCGCGCGTGACCACCGCCGCCCACATCGACGCGCTGGCGGAGCTGGGATTCAACCGAATCTCCTTCGGCGTGCAGGATCTGACGCCGGAGGTGCAGGAGTCGATCAACCGTGTGCAGTCGCTCGAGCAGACAGCCGCGCTAGTCGAACACGCCCGCCGTCGCGGCTTTCGCGGCATCAACGTGGACCTCATCTACGGGCTACCGCTGCAGACGCCGGAGAGCTTCGAGCGCACGGTGGACTCGGTGGTCGGCCTCGACATCGACCGCGCCGCCGTCTACTCGTTCGCGTTCGTTCCGTGGGTGCGCGGGCACCAGAAGAAGATCGAGGAAGACCAGCTCCCGGATGCGCGCACGAAGCTCGCGCTGTTCGCCATCGCGCGTGAGCGGTTTCTTCGCGCCGGGTACGAACCGATCGGGATGGACCACTTCGCGCGGCCCGACGACGAGCTCGCGCGGGCGAAGCACGAAGGACGGCTGCGGCGGAACTTCCAGGGATATGCCGTAATTCCCGGCGACGACGTGCTCGGGATCGGCATTTCGGCGATCGGCGACGTGCGGGGCGCGTACGTGCAGAACGAGAAGAAGCTGTCGACGTACGAGGAACGC
Source organism: Gemmatimonadaceae bacterium (assembly GCA_043781715.1). Taxonomy (GTDB): domain Bacteria; phylum Gemmatimonadota; class Gemmatimonadetes; order Gemmatimonadales; family Gemmatimonadaceae; genus UBA4720. The sequence continues at coordinate 6,776 of JAYWBE010000328.1, read as the reverse complement.
ATCCGCGCGGGCCAGCTCCCAGTGATGCGCGGCGTGGCGCGCACGGCCGACGACGAGGTCCGGCGAACGGTGATTCACGAACTGATGTGCAACTTCCGTGTCGATACCGCCGACATCTCGGGGCGCTTCGGCCTCGATTTCGGGACGTACTTCGCGGACGACCTCGCGCTGCTGGCCGCCTCCGAGCGCGAAGGACTCGTGAAGATCGGCAACGGGCGCATCGAGGCGACGCCGGTGGGCGAACTGTTCGTGCGCAACCTCGCGATGTGCTTCGACCGGTACCAGCGCGAAAAGCACGACGCCGAGTCGGGGCCCGTCTTCAGCCGCACGGTGTGACGGTGCGGCGCCTCGTCGTGGTCGGCGGCGGGATCTCCGGACTTGCGGCGGCATGGGCCGCGCGCCAGGCGGCCTCGCGCGTGGAAGGCGGCCTCGAGGTGCTCGTGCTCGAGCGCGGCGGCGCCGTCGGCGGCAAGGCGAGCACCATCGCGCGCGACGGCTGGCTCGTGGAGGAAGGCCCGTCCGGCTTTCTGGGCGGACGTCCCGAGATGGAACGCCTCATCGACGGGATCGGCCTCGCGAGCGAGCGGGTGCCAGCGAACCGCACGTCAGCTCGGCGCTTTCTTTTTCGCGGCGGGCGCATACGGCAAATCGATCCGAACCCCGTCAGCCTGCTGCGCGAAGGCATCCTCGGGCCGCGCGGCGTCGCGCGCATGTTGGCGGAGCCGTTCATCGCGGCGCGGCGCGACGGCGCCGACGAGTCTGTGTGGGCCTTCGCAGCGCGGCGCCTCGGTGCCGAGGTCGCCGACCGGATGATCCTGCCGATGGCGCTTGGCATCTTCGCGGGCGACGCGCGGCGCCTCTCGCTGGCGGCGGCCTTTCCGCGGATGGCGGCGCTCGAACGGGAGCACGGCTCGTTGATTCGCGGGATGATCGCGCGGCGCGGGCGCACGAGTTCGGGCGCGCTCACCTCATTCCGGTGTGGCATGCACCAGTTGCCACGCGCGCTCGCCGAGCGCGGCGGATTCGCCGTCCGGTGCGGCGCGGAAGTGCGGGCGCTCTCGCGCACGAACGACGGGTGGAGCGTCGCGGTGGATGGGGATGCGGAGGCGATCCCGGCGGATACGGTCATCCTCGCCGGTGAGCCGTGGGCGATGGCGCCGCTGGTGCAGCCGCACGGCGCGCCGCTGGCGGCGGAGCTCACGGCGATCTCATGCCCGCCCATTGCCGTGGTCGCGCTCGGGTTCGGACCGGCGGCGGCGGCCAGGATTCCCGTCGGCTTCGGTGTGCTGATCGCTCGTGGCGAAGGGTTTCGGATGCTGGGCAATCTCTGGGAGACGCATCTCTATCAGGGGCGCGGCCCGGCCGGGCACGTGCTGGTGCGCGCGATGTTCGGCGGGGCGGTGGATCCGGAGGCCGGCGCGCTGCCGGAAGCCGAACTCGCCGCCCTCGCACGCGCGGAGATCGCGAGGCTCTACGGCATGACGGACGCGCCGGTGTTCGAGCACGTCGTGCGCGTGCCGCGCGCGATCCCGCAGTATGAGATCGGACACTCCGCGCGCGTGGCGCGCATCGCCGATGCGATCGCGGCGCTGCCCGGGCTGGGCATGACGGGTAACGGACTCCGTGGCGTCGCCTTCGCGGACGCCGCTAGCGACGGCGTGCGCGTCGGTGACGCGGCGGTGCAGCAGCTGCGCGCGCGGGGGGGCTCGACAGCTGAATCGACAGCATAGAGGGCGTACTGCATATTCCACGTCGGTTGGCGGATTCGAGCCTGGAAGAACAACCGAGGCTTTTGCATCAGCACGCTCGATCCGGCTAGTGGGCGGTCAGCATCTCGAGCCTTCGCTCGATCGCCTCGAGTCGCTCCATGACTTCGCTGTGCTGAGTGTCTTCAGAGGTTGGAGTCTTCGCGACAAAAGTCAGCGCGCCCCCGGTCTCCAGTCTGCATTCCTCGATTTCCGCAATCGACCTGATCCCCTGCCGACGCGCAGCCGCTTCCAGCTCGGCCAAGGTGATCAGCTCTTCGTCCAGTCTGTCGCGCCTGATCTCTCCGCCGGAGATGAGCACGTCGGGACTTCCTTCCACCGCATCGAGTTTGCCTGACCTGAATAGGTAGCGAACGAGGAAATGGTTGGTGAGAAGCAGCACCGCAGCACCGAACAGTCCGCCGATTATCGAGTTGTCGTTACCGATGATCGCGTTCTGGACAGTGTTGGAGAGAAGGAGGAGAACGACGAGATCAAAAGGATTGAGCTGAGACAGCTCACGCTTGCCGGCGAGTTTGAGGCCGAGGATGACCGCGACGTAGACGACGAGCGTGCGGATGGTTTTCTCGAGCAGCGGAATGCCGGGCACGAACAGGTCGTTCCACACAGTCCACAGGTAGTGAGTCATCTTTTTGGCTTGGGCTGAAGAGTACGCAGCTAAAGGAGCTTCGTTTGTCGATTCCGACCGAAGATCGGGACGCCTTCGATTGTCACACAGCGCAGGTTCTATCCTTCGTTAGCGTACGTGAGATCGCCGCACGGACCGTTGAAGTACGCCGGCGGATGCAACGCGGATTGGAGCAGGGCGTGCATCTCCTCGTGTTTAACGAGTTTTTCGCTGTCGGCCCAGGCCCCAGCAAGAACAATCCTATTTCCATCTTTGATCCAGTATCCCCAGTAAGATTCGCTTCCGACTTGAATAGCCGAATCGTTGGGGACCACGTAGAAAGCGACCGCGTGAACGTCGCCTGACAGGCCGGAGCACGCCTCGAGCTCATTCCACCACGCAATGTATTGTGCGCTCGGTTCGATCTTCGCGGCTTTCGAAAGATCGATCTCTTCCCACGGCGCTGACGGATGGTGGCAGCCAACGAGTAGCGTGGCAAGCAGAAATACTCTTGTCAAGCCGTCCATCCGCTCACCTAACGAGCACCTGTCGGCGCTCGTTGAACTCGTTGGTCACGACGCCGAGATCACCGTGTATGTGAAAGCTCTGGACGGAGTTTCTTTCGTCTAGCTCGGGATTAGCTGATTATTGGACTGTGAGGGTGCCGCGCATACCCGTCGTGCTCGTTCCGTGAATCGTGCAGTGGAAAGGATGGCTACTTCCGCTGACGGCGAACTGACGCTGGTTGGAACCACTCAGGTGATTAGGTACGTTGCCAGCGCTTCCGGTGCCGACCGCGAGCGCCGTCGCGGGATCGTCGAAGGTCACGTTGTGGGTGATCCCGGAATCGTTCGTCCATGTCACCGCGGTGTTGGCGGGCACCGACAGACTGGTCGCTCCAGCGGCCGTTACAAAGTTCGCCGCCCCCATGCAAAACGTGACGGCAGGACAGGTACCGGCTCCACCACCCCCTCCGCCGCCTCCGGTGCCCGTGACGACACTACCGCCACCGCAGGAAACAGCTCCGATCGCCAGAATCAGAGTACCAAACACAGCAGAAATCTTTCGCATCCCTACCTCCTCGTCGCAGCTGAATCCAGGTCGGAGCCGCCACCGGCACCGTGGCACCGTGCGGGGCCAAGCATTGAAATAAAGGGCTGTGCATGGCGAGCGCCATGCTCCAGTCGACTACGGTATGGCTGAGACCGGTAGGTGACACCGGCCTCGGGGTGAGCGCTAGTAGACGTTCGCCGTGTCGCGGTAGACGCGTACGTAGTCCAGGCGGTGATACTGGGGGAAGACGGTCGACCCGTCCGGCCTGCCGTCGAAGTCGCCGCCGACGGCGGTGTTCATGACGAGCTGTAGCGTGCCGACCGTGACATTCGACGTGTGCTTCGCCCGCTGCGTGCCGTCGATGTACCAGAGGAGGCTGTCGGCGAACCACTCGAGGCGGTAAGTGTGGTACCCCGAGGAGAGCGCGACCCCGGCATATTCCGACGTCTCGTGCTGCTGGCCAGGATAGGTGCCCCACCAGTGCGTCATCAGGTTGTTGTCGGGCAGGCTGCCGCGGATTTCCATGACGTCGATCTCCGGCGGCCACGCGCCGCCGCAGCCGCTGATACCGTTGCACGGCGTGTTGACCAACCAGTTCGCTGGCCAGATTCCCTTCCCCGTCGGAATCTGGGTGCGCCACTCGACAGCATTGCCGATGCGCACCGTGCGGTTCGTGCCGCTGCGCACCTCACCCGACGTGTAGCTTCGCCCGCCCATGGCGCGCTGCTGGCTGCGTAGCACGAGCGATCCGTTCTCCAGATAGACGTCGCTCGGCGTATAGTACTCGAGCTCGTTGTTGACGTTGACCGCTCCGTCCACCGCGATCCAGCTCGCTGCATCGAGCGTGGTGCCGTCGAATTCGTCAGCCCACGCGAGCTCCCACTTCGCCTGCTTCGTCGCCGCCGGAACGTTAGGCACCGTCCCGGTGGGCCCGGTCGTCCCGCTGTAGGCGCCGCCGCATGCCGATATGGCGGCGGCACAGATCAAGAGCGAAGTGCGATTCACGAGGTCTCCGTCGGGATTCGTTTGTCGGAATGAGAGCAAAACGAAAACAAGTCGATGTAGGTGAGACTAACGCTGGATGGTCGAGTGCACCGCTGTCCCGCCACCTCCCATGATAAGGCGAGCGACAACAGCAACCGGCTCCCCGATGTCGAGTTTCTTGCCATTGGTAAACCACACTTCCGTTTCGGTTTCGCCGTGGGCCTGGATAAAGGTCACCTGTTCTGCGTTGATGTAGGTGTCAATTCCCCCGAGTTCTTGCAGCCGCAGAAGTTTCATACCTCTCCCCTGATGTTGGGCAATGGCGAAACCTAGCATCTAAGTGGGCGGCTGCCGATTCGGTAGGACGCTTTCTGATGAGGCGCAAAAAACATGGCGGTGGACAATAGCTCCCGGATTTGTCACTGCCCTTGTCACTGAACTCCCGCCACAGTGACAACGAAGTTACCATGCACCTCCAAATCACTCCCAGCGAAAGACCTTAGTCGAGAGGGCGGTGTACGCAGCGAACAGCACGAGCAACGCCGCGACATTCACCCAGTGCGCGCCCCAGCCCGATCCGTTCCACACGCCCTGGAGGAGCGCCACGGCGTGTGTGGTCGGGAGCAGGTACGCGAGCGCCTCGAGCGCGCGGGGCAGCCGGTCCACTGGAAAGAACAGCCCCGACAGGGCCAGCATGGGGTAGAGCACCGCAGCGCCGATCGGCTGGGCGAATCGCGCCGTCGGCACCAGGCTGGCGAGCACGAAGCCGAGTGAGAGGATGCTGAACGTGCTGAGGACTACGGCCATGGTAAAGCTGAACACGTTCACCCGCATCACTCCCGGAAAAAGCCGCCGGCCGGCGAGCATGAGCAGCGCAAGGCTGATCACCGTGAAGACGAGCTTCACTGCGACCTGCGCACCCATGATCGTCACGGGCGAAAGCGGCGTGGCGCGGAGGCGTTTGAGGATGCCTCCTTCCCTGTAGATAGAAATGATCGCCACGAGGGACTGCACCGCGCTGATTGCGATCAGCACCGCCGCGAGGATGGCCACGTTGAAGGGGATGTCGACTTCCGGCGCGGCCACCGGTTTACCAGCGCCGAACGCGCGCCCCAATGCGATGAACACCACCAGCGGCATCACGAGCGTCCCGACGAACCCCATCGGTTCGCGGGTAAAGATCTTGGTCTCGAGCCAAGTGAGCTTCCAGAATCCCCGCAGGAACCGAGATTGCATTCAGTCCCTTATCCCGTGGCCGGTTAGCTTCAGAAACACATCCTCGAGCGTCGGGATCTCGGTACGGAAGCCGCGCACGCGAATGCCCTCGCGCGCTATGATGTTGATCACATCGGTCACGAAGTCGTCGCCCGCCCCGCGAATCGTATACGCCCCGTTCCCCTCGGCGCGCTCGACCGTGCCCAGCCCCTGAAGCCGCTCGGCGACATTGGCATCATCGCTCGTGAACACCACTGTCCGTTCGGAGCAGTGCTTTTGTACCAGCTCCTCGGGCGTGCCTAACTCGATGATTCGTCCGTGCTCGATGATGGCCACGCGGTCGCAGAGTCGTTCGGCCTCTTCCATCAAGTGCGTCGTGAGGAACACCGTCGTGCCCCGGTCTCTGATGCCGGTCACGAGGGCCCAGATCGCGCGACGCGCTTGCGGGTCGAGACCGGTGGTGAGCTCGTCGAGGAACACGACCTCGGGTTCGTGGATGAGCGCCAGCGCAATGAAGAGCCGCTGCTTCTGGCCGCCAGAGAGCGTCATGAACCAGGCGTTCCGCTTGGCTTCGAGTCCGAGCCGGGCGAGGAGCGCGTCAGCGTCCACAACGCGCGGGTAGAGCGACCGCCAGAGGTCAACCGCCTCCCAGACCTTGATCCGCTTCTGGAGGTGCGCCTCCTGATGCTGCACACCGATTCGCTGCCGGAGCGCGTTGGCATCGCGCCTTGGATCCAGGCCGAGCACCGAAATCGTTCCCTTGTCTGGAACGCGGTTGCCCTCAACGCACTCCATCGTGGTCGTCTTACCGGCGCCGTTCGGACCTATCAGTCCGAAGATCTCGCCCTCGAACACTTCGAGCGAGACGTCGTCCACGGCCACGGTGCGGCCATAGCGCTTGCCCAGGTTGGAGACGGCGATGACAGGGATCATGACGAATGTTACCAACAGCGTTGACGGCGGCACAGGCTTCCCGGGCACCTTTACGCCACGCAAAAAACTCGCATCAGCGGCAGGCCGATGCGGGACAATTGGTTGAAGTTTATGGGCCTGGGAGGAGTTGAACCTCCGACCTCACGCTTATCAGGCAGCTTCAAACGAACATGAAATAGGCTCAGTACTTCCTACTCGCCTGGCTTTCACGAACATCC
>JAYWBE010000327.1:0-4235 GCA_043781715.1 Gemmatimonadaceae bacterium | reverse complement strand
CACGCGGCGGCCGCACGACAGCCTCGGCCGGGTCCCGCCGCTCACCTATCTGCCGAGGCAAACTGCTGCCGATTCGTCTCCCTATGCGATGTCAACTTGACGGGGGAGCTTACCATCGTGCCATAGATATCCGGATCTGGCGCATATAACTGACGATCAGCGTTACCGTATAGTTGAGTGTCGCGGCTACGTGAGCTGACTACCGAGCGGCACAGTCAAGTCATTTCCCCACGGCCCGAAAGTCTGGAGGTTTGGAGAGGCCGCTGGGGGAACGTCAAGGGCCGTTCGAGGGAGATGCACGGGCGCGGTGCGGACGGACCCTCGGTTTTTTGCAGCTCGCCTCAATCAGGCGCGAATAGCACGGGTCACGTGCGCCAGGTGATGCTCGACGAACCCCATTCGACTCGCTTGTGTATACTGAGTGAACGCGTCGGCTGTCGCCCGCACATCCGTTGGGTTGACGGCTCTCGCCCCGAAGATTCGCGTTCGCTGTGACCAGTACTCGTTCTTGAGGATCGGCGCACTGTCGAAGCCATCGCCATATGCTGGCCGGACGTTCTGGCGCGCACGCGCAACCACCATCGCGACGGTCACAACAATCGCGTTGGCTATCGGCGCGGCGTGCGCCGTATTCGCAATGGTGAATGCCGTCCTGTTGCGCCCACTGCCGTATCCGGAAAGCGACCGGCTCGTCGGCCTCTGGCACAGCTTTCCAGGACTCGGCGTTCCGCAGGCAGAACAAGCGCCGGGGACGTACGCCAGTTATCGTCGCTCGGCGAAACTGTTCGAGGACATGGGCGCCGACGGGCCGATGCCCGTTACCATCACGTATCATAACCCCCGTCTCAGTCCGGAGCGGTTGCGCGCCGGAGCGGTAACCGGATCAATATTCTCTGTGCTGCGGGTACGGCCGGTCATGGGTCGGACATTGACCCATGCGGACGAACAACCAGGCGCGCCTCCCGTCGCCGTCATTGGAGAGCGGCTTTGGCGCCAGCGATTTGATGGCGATCGCCACATCATCGGCCGGGCGATTCAAGTTGACCGCGTCGAACGAGAGATAGTGGGCGTCGTGCCGACAGGTATGGGGTTTCCGGAGTCGGACACGCAGCTCTGGATTCCCTTCGATGTTGAGCCGAAGAACGGCTACCTCGGCAGCTTCACTTTCCAGGCAATCGGCCGCCTGCGCCCAGGCGTCTCGCTGTCGGCCGCGCAGCGGGAGCTGCAGCAGGTGCTCAACCGAGCACCGGAAAGCTATAAGGAAGTGCGTCCGGGGATTGCAACTGGACCGCTGCTCGAGCGCGCGAAAGCTACCGTGGTCATTCATTCGATGCGCGACGATGTCGTCGGAGATTTCGATCGCGTGCTGTGGCTCATCGCTGCGACGGTCGCCTTGCTGGTCTTAGTGGCATTGAGCAACGTGGCCAGTCTGCGACTCGTCCGCATGGAAGCGTTGCAACGGGAGTTCGCGATTCGTGCGGCGCTCGGCGCGTCGGCGGCCAGTGTCTGGCGCGGGTTGGCGACCGAAATCGGCATCGTCGCGGCAACCGGTGGCGCGATAGGCCTGGGGTTGGCGTACGTGGCACTTCGCGTCTTCATTCATACCGCGCCAGCCGGGATTCCCCGCCTCAATGATATTCACATGGACGCGGCCGCCGTCGGCGTCGCGCTGCTGCTGACGGCACTCTTCGCGCTGGTGAGCGGCGGGATCTCCGCGTCACGGGTCATGGCGATCGATACGATGCGCGTGTTGCGCGAGAGTGGACGATCCGGCATGGCGGGCCACAGCCGGCAGCGTCTCCGGACGATCTTCGTCGGCGTTCAGGTCGCGTTGTCGCTCGCGCTCTTGAGCGGCTCCGCGGTGACAGCACGCAGCCTGCTCCGACTCCGGGATGTGCGTCCCGGCTTCAATCCGGCGAACGTGATGACCTTCTGGACGTCGCTACCTTCCGCAGATTACAAAACCAAAGCCGACATCGCGCGATTCTACCGCGACGCCGTCCAGCGGATGGAACAACTCCCCGGAGTTGACGCCGCGGCCGTTGTCTCGAAGCTGCCCCTCCAGGTCGCCGGGACGACCGGACGCTTGGTGTGGGTCGAAGGTGCTCCGGTCGCCGAAGGGATGCTGCCAGCCGTGTATCAGGTCACCTCCGCGAGCGACGGATACTTTCGCGCAATGCAGATCCCCGTGCTCTCCGGCCGGACGTTCGATCGCGCCAGTGTGACAGCTGGTCAAAACGAAGTCGTCGCCAGTCAGGGTTTCGTTACGCACTATTGGCGGGACGCCACGGGCCGAAAAGCCCTCGGCCGCCGCATCCGTGTGCTGCCCGATGGCCCGTGGTACACGATCGTTGGCGTGGTCGGCGACCTCCGCGATACGTCGCTCACTGCTGCGCCAACCAGCTCGGTCTATTTCCCCGAAGATTTTGGCTCAGACACGGCGGTGAGCTGGCAAGCCGTACCCACGATGAGTTTCGTCGTGCGGTCGCGCAAGGGCGCGACTCCTTCGCCGGCTGCGCTTGACCGTGAGATTCGGGGCCTGGATCCGAATCTGCCAATTTACCGGATCAGTTCGATGGACCAGACAGTGGCCGAAGCCGGCAGTCGAATGACGTTCGCGCTCTTGCTGATGGCGGCCAGCGCGATCACCACGCTGGCGCTCGGCGTGCTCGGACTCTACGGCATCATCTCTTACGTTGTTCGATTGCGGACACGCGAGATCGGCGTGAGGATCGCACTCGGCTTGCCGCCGGCGGGCGCGGCTCGAATGATCTTGCGCCAGGGCGAAGTCATTGTTGTCGCCGGCGCCGTCGCGGGACTCGTGGTGTTTGTAGCGTTTTCGCGGCTACTCACCCGTCTCGTCTTCGGTGTGAGCACGGTCGACGTGAACTCCCTCGTTGTTGCAACCGTCGTCATTCTCGGCATCGCGACCGTCGCCACGTGGATTCCCGCGCGCCGCGCCGCGCAGATCGATCCGATGGAGGCGCTGCGGAGCGAATGAGAGCCGCGCGTCAGTGCCGCTGAATTCCGTTCCAACGGAACTCTTGCTTGACTTGCCTGACTGTTCTGGGACAATTGCTTTAAGAATGGCAGGCAAGTCAACACAAGACTAAGTTCGCTTCCGGGTCTCTAAACTTCATCGGAGGAAGGTCGAGAACGGGACACCGCCGACCGATGCGGCCGACAGCTCGGGGTCCGCGATCTGACTCTGTACAAGCGCATCCTGTGGGATATCATGAGACAACACCGGTGACGGCGACTCGTCGACGGGCTTAGCACCGGAATCCCCGAACTAGATCCTGCCCAGTCAGCGGCGTTGAAAGCGTAAACCCCAGACGACGGAGACGTCATGAAACCATTCGTCCAGCAGCTCCGCCTCGCCATTCGAAGCCTCACCCGTGCGCCCGGCTTCGCTCTGACCGCAATGGTCACACTTGGTCTGGGTATCGGTTTGTCGACCGCAGTGTTCAGCGTTGCCGACGCGCTGCTGATTCGTCGACTCCCGGTCACACAACAAGAGCGGCTTGTGGTGCTGTGGGGAGAAACGCGGGACACGCGGTTCTCGAATTTTCCATTGCGCCTCGACGAGGCGCGCGAGTTCGCACACTGGTCACAATCGCTCCAGAGCGTGGCGTTCTTCGGCTACTATGGCTCCGCCCCAAAACCGATACGTGACGGGGATCGAGTCTATCGCCTTCGCCGTGCTATGGTGTCGGGGAATTTCTTCGACGTCCTAGGCAGCAGTCCTGCCATTGGCCGCGCGTTGCGAGCAGAAGACGATCTGGCTGGCGCCGCACCAGTGCTCGTACTCAGTTACCGCGCGTGGCAGCAGCAGTTCGGCGGGGATACGACGATCGTCGGCCGCGCACTCGTGATGCACGAAACCGGCAGATCCCACACAATCGTTGGCGTGATGCCACGGGGCCTCGACTATCCTCGTGCAACCGATTTCTGGGTTCCGCTCGTACCGAACAGCACCGGCCCGGACTCGCTACACCTAGTGTCGGCTGCGCTCGACGTCATCGGACGGTTGCGGCCTGGCGCGTCAGTTACGGACGCACGCATCGAATTGACGAATTTTCTCGCGCGACCCGAATCGCCCGTAAAGCAGCGCGAACTTCGCGGCGTTGCGAATACCCTTCCGACACTGGTGCTGGGTGATACGAAACCTGCGCTTTTCCTCCTCGCCGCTGCCACCGCGGTATTACTTCTCCTCACGTGCATCAATGTCGCGA
>JAYWBE010000326.1:0-4240 GCA_043781715.1 Gemmatimonadaceae bacterium | reverse complement strand
GCGCGAAGCGCCACTGCAGTTACCGATTTATGCGGGGAGGTGAGGGTGTCCTCGTAGGCCGCTGCAAGCGAGCGACCAAGGAGACCCGCGACTGAGCAGAGCGAAGGAGCGTCGTTAGGGGCTCCGCCAAAGCGAGTGTGCGGCCGAAGAGAACACCCTCACCGACCACATTCAGAGATGCTATTCGCAGCGCCCAGCTAGACGGCCGCGGCGCCTTCCACGATTGCCCTAAACGCCGAAGCCGCGATCTTCTCCGGCTCGAACGGCTCGCCCGCTCTCTTCATGACGCCCCTAACGACCTGATCCAGCGTTACGAGCGGCGCGTCAGCCTCGGCCCGCACCTCGACCTCCCATTTTCCGCGGTCGGGTCCCTTGAGTGTGTGGCGGTATCTCGCCGTGAAAACCGTGTAGCGGTGCACGATGATCTCACGATCCTCCTCCTCGATCGGCAGGAACTCGTCGCCCGCGCTCTCGCTCAGCGCTTCGGGCGGCTCGTCGGGCTCGTGCTGGTGCTGGGGCTCAGGCGGTAAAGGAATGGCGGCGACGACGGCCACTCCGGTCTCGACCCCCGATCGGCGCAATGGTGGAAACAATCTCACCTCGTCCACCGCGTCCAGCCCGATGCGGTCAGCTATCTCGCGCAGAAATCTTTCGGTAGTCTCGATCACACTGGTGCCTTCAAAGTTTGACCGGCGGCCTGCACCGCCTTTCTGTCGGTGAGCTCGCGCTCCACGTACAGTTTCAGAATGTGCATGAAATCCTGCGCGTTCGTCACCACTCCGAACGCCTGGTGGGTGCCGCGGTCCTTGAGCTTGCTCACCACGAACTCGGACGAATCGACGCAGATGGTCGGGAGCTCGCGCATCGACCCATCTTTCTCCGTGACGAATGCCGGGAGCATGTTGCCGGTGGCGATCGCGTGCAGTGCCGTGGCAATGAGAATCGCCATCGTAGCGCGCGTCGTGTGGCGCTTCATCGCGTCCTGTGCGGCGAGGGTATCGGTAATCACTTCGGGGAGTGGGCCGTCGTCGCGAATGGAGCCCGTGAGGACAAATGGAATTCCCTTCGTCACGCACGCGTGCATGATCCCATCCTTGATCACGCCCTGCTCTACTGCACGGGCGATAGAACCTGCCGCCCTTACTTTGTTGATCGCGCGCATGTGGAGGCCATGACCGCCGGTCGTCGCCTCGCCGGTGCGCGTCATTCCAAGGGTGGTTCCGAATATCGATGCCTCAATGTCGTGCACCGCCACGGCGTTCCCCGCGAGCAGCGCCGATACGAACCCGTTCTCGATGAACCAGACCATGTCGGCGCGCGCGCGCGAATGGACGAGCGCCGGTCCTGTCACCCAGATCGGATACCCGCCGCGATCACGCTCTTCGATGAGAATGTGCGCCATCAGCGCGTAGTCGATCGGCTTCTCGCGCGACACCTCGCTCGTCATGAACTTGAACTCGCCTTCCTCTTCGCCAAGGAAGGAACCGGTGTGAACGTAGATGCCTTCGCTTCCGTCCTCGGCGCTGCCGACGCCCACCATGTCGCCCTTCTTCAGCCGGCGCCCTTCCCTGATCCAGAGCTCGTCGCCGTCCAGCACGAGCGACGCGTCCATCCTCGGCTCACGCGGCATGCGCCAAGCACCCTTGATTCGGGCGTAGGTCGGAAGGTTCGTCGTCGAGAAGAAGTTTTCTGGGAGCACGCCATCGGCCGGCGCGGGAACGAACTTCGCGTCGGGGGCGTTCACCAGCTTTGGCGAATTGAAGTCGGGATGTCTGAGAGTGGTCACGCCTAAAGATAAGCTCTAAAGCAGCGCGACCGGATCGCGATCGAGCGTCACCCGGAGCTGCGCCGTATTCGGCACCTCGAACCGCTCCATGAAATAGCGGCTCACACGTGTGAGCTCGCCCGGATGCGCGGACTTGAGCAGCACGTGCCAGCGCCAGCGGTTTTTGATTCGTTCGATGGGACACGGCGCGGGCCCGACGACCGTCACTTCGTCCTCCGCACGCGTTGCGATCAGCTCACGGAGCCATTCCCCCGCGTGGATGGCGAGCTTGGCAACCGAATCCTCGACGAGCCCGCTGAACACGATGTTCGCGATCCGTACGTTTGGTGGATATGGCGGATCCACTCGGCCTTCCATCTCTTCTCGCACGAACGAGACGTAATCGTGCGCTACGGCGTACCGCACGGCGTGATGGCCCGGCAGCCTCGTCTGAATCAGCACGCGACCACCTTTCGCGCCACGTCCCGCTCTGCCCGAGACCTGACTCAGAAGCTGAAAGCAGCGCTCCGACGCTCTGAAATCCGGGAAATTGATCCCGACATCGGCGTCCACGACTCCGACCAGCGTTACGTTGGGAAAATCGAGTCCCTTGGCGATCATCTGGGTCCCGAGAAGGATGTCGACCTCTCCCGCGGCGACGCGATCGAGAATCCTCGTGTGCGCCCATTTCCCGCTCGTCGTATCAACATCCATCCGCGCGATGCGAGCCGAGGGAAATCGCTCGGACAGAAGCCGCTCGACCTGCTGCGTGCCGAGCCCCCGCTGCCTGAGATATCTGCCGCCACAGCGTGCGCAATCTGACCGGGGCTCTTCCTTGTGCAGGCAGTAGTGGCAGACGAGCCGCTCCGGATTCCGATGGTGCGTGAGCGTGATGCTGCAGTGCGGACAGGTCGCGACGGCGCCGCAGTCGATGCATTGAATGAACGACGAATATCCGCGCCGGTTGAGGAGCAGAATGCTCTGCTCCCCGCGACTCATGGTCTCGACGATGGCATCGTGGAGCGGCTCTCGAATGACGGCACCGTAATCCACGCCTCCCTGTGCCATCGCGTTGTAGTCGGTAGGGATCCGCCTCAGATCGATTACTTCGACGCTCGGCAGTCGCCCGCCGCCAACCCGGTCGGGAAGGGTCAGAAGCTTGTACTTCCCCGAGGAGGCATTCGCCCAGCTCTCCAGCGATGGGGTGGCACTCCCGAGAACCGTGATCGCGCCCTCGTTTTTTGCGCGCACGATCGCCACCTCGCGCGCGTGGTAGCGCGGCGTCTCGCCCTGCTTGTAGCTCGACTCGTGCTCTTCATCCACGATTATCGCACCGAGATTTTCGAGCGGTGCGAAGATCGCCGAGCGTGCTCCGACCGCGATCCGTTTGTCTCCGCGCTTGAGCGCGAGCCAGGCATCATATCGCTCGCCGTCGCTGAGAGCTGAATGCAGAACGGCTATTCGGTCGCCGAACACGGCGCGGAAGCGATCGACCGTCTGCGGAGTAAGCGCAATCTCGGGCACGAGAACGATCGCCGTCTGTCCGCGGACGTCGACGATCTCCCGCAACAGCTCGATATACACGAGCGTCTTTCCACTGCCGGTGATTCCGTGAAGGAGAAAGATGTCTCCAGCCAACCCTGCGGAAAGCGTTTCGATGGCGTCGCGCTGAGCGGGTGTTGGCGAGTGGTGACGAGCAGGCTCACCGATGCGCAGCGCAAACGGGTCTCTATCCACAGCTTCGGAATCGATGCCTATCAAGCCGCGTTTCTCCAACGCCTTGAGGACAGACGGAGAAAACGCCATGCTGCCGAGCAGGTGATCGAGCGTGCTGGTGCCCCCGACCGATTCGAGCAGCTCGAATACGGCACGTTGTTGGGGAGCACGCGCGAACGCCTTGTCGCGATGAATTAAAGTGGGCAGGTCGTCACGCAGACGGACAATGCGCTGCGTTTTCCGCTGTGGCGTCGGCCGCTCAGCTCCAGTCAGGGATGCAGGCAGCGCTGTCTTCAGAACGACGCCGAGCGGAACGATGTAGTAGTCGGCAATCCACCGACACAGCGAGATCATGCTCTCGCTGAGCGCCGGAGCGTCGTCTGGCACTTCGATCACCCGCTTTGGCTTCTGCTTGAGCCGCGACCCATCGGACGGACCAAGGCAGATCCCGATTTCCTTCTTGTTTCTGAAAGGAACGACAACGCGCGAGCCAGCTTGCGGGACCCGCTCCGCAGCCGGGTCGAGCGCGTATGTGAATGTCTGAAAAAGCGGAACCGGCAGTGCAACTTCTACCAGCCCCGTTGGCTCGGAGCTCATGGACCCGCTAGCGGGAGCCTCCAGTCGCAGCGTTCGCCTCGACTGCGGAGGGAAGCGCGCCGATTCCAGGCCGGTCGGTAAGAGAAATCTTCCCGCCGTCTATTCGCACTCCGTCGAATGGGTCCTCGGCAAGAAGAGCCGCGCCGTCGAAGTCCGCATGGT
>JAYWBE010000325.1:0-4243 GCA_043781715.1 Gemmatimonadaceae bacterium | reverse complement strand
CGACGAACAGGAGAGCCGCAGCAGCGAGCCCGGGCCCCGCCCAGCTCGCGAGATCCGACCACCAGTTAACGGGAATGCTGGCCGCCGCACCCTCGTGGGCCTTGATGTACGACATGATGCGGGTCTCGAGGGCGTCCCAATATGCGCCTCCGGCGGGCGGTGCGTACACATCACGGAGCATCTCCGTGATCTTCGCATCGCCTTCGTCGTCGAGTCGCAAATCGGTACGATCTTCCATCTTTAATCCCTCAGGTTTCCGAGCAATACGCGCAGTTTCTGCCGCGCATGGTGCAAATCCGAGCGAGCCGTTCCGCCCGGTATACTCAACATCTCGCCAATCTCCGCGTGCGTAAAGCCCTCGATATCATGCATGACTATCACCGCCCGTGCGCGATCCGGCAGCTGCGCCAGCGCCGCCTCGAGCCGCTCCCGCAGCTCACCGCTTTCCGCCGGATCGCGGAAAGCAGTCGGAATCGATTCGGAGATCTCCTCCGCATTTCTCACCTTCCGGCGGCGTGCCAGATCGAGCGCCGCGTTCGCGACGATTCGATTGAGCCACGCGCCGAAAGCCAGCGCCGGATCGAACCGGTCGAGCGCCTGATACGCGCGCAGGAAACCCTCCTGCACCGCATCTTCCGCATCCTCGTGCGTCATCACGATCGAGCGTGCCACTACATACGCGCGCCGCTGATGAAGACGTACGAGCCCGGTAAAGCCTCGCTCGTCCCCATTCCTGGCCAGACTTACGAGCTCTCGTTCCTCATCAGAAATACGTATGGCTGGGTGCGACTGTTGAGGGGCTGACAATAGGGGTGGATGGGGGTTCTCGCCGTAAGATACGGCCGGAACCACCTCACCGCCGTCGCCACCATTCCTCGTCGACAATTGCGCTACCTCAGGCTAGTGAACCGGTCGCACGGATCCGCGCGCGCGACCGGTCCTGAACAGGAGCAGGAGCGGCAGTCCGAATATTAGCACCAGCCCGCTGTACAGGTAAATCCTCGAGAACGCGAGCATGCTCGATTGCACCGTGACCTGACGGTCGAGGATCGCGAGCGCCTGCTGCTGCGCGATCATCGGATTGATTCCGCGCGCTACGAGACCGCGCGCTAGCATCGAGAGACGGCTCAATGTCTCGGGATCGTTCGCGCCGACGTGCTCGACCAGCACCGATTTCTCGGACGCCATGAAGCGCGCGAGAAGAGTCGCCATCACCGCGATTCCCAGCGAGCCGCCGAGCTGGCGCATGAGATTGAACATGCCGGTTCCCTGCGCCAGATCTTTCACCTCGAGGTCCGCCATCGTCGCGTTCGTCAAAGGAACGAAGATGAGTCCGAGTCCCATACCGCGAAGTATCAGCGGCCAGAAGAGATCCCCCGAGCCGCTCGCGGATGTGAGGTGAGAGAGTTTCAGCATCGACAGGAAGAACAGGATGGTACCGGCTACAACAGTGTAGCGGGCATCTAGCCGCATCGCGTTTCTTCCCACCACCGCCATCGTGACCGCCGATGCGATCGCTCCGGGCAGGATGATCTTTCCGGTCTGCCATGCCGTCATCTGCAGCAACTGCTGGAGAAAGACGGGGAGAATGAAGACGGATCCGTACAACGCGAACCCGAGCAGCAGGCCGATGCTCACGCCGGCGGTCACCTGCCGGCTCTTCAGAATGCGGAAGTTGATTACCGGCTCGTCGGTCGTCAGCTCGTGCCAGATGAGGGCGATTCCCGCAAAGAGCGCGGTAAAGCCCAGCATCGTGACGAAGCGCGATTCCCACCAGTCGTAGCGCTCACCGCGCTCGAGCATCCACTGCAGCGAACCGACGCAGAGCGTCAGCAGGATTATTCCGAGATAGTCGATCTTGTCGGCCCGCTCCTGGTGCTCGGCGTCGCTCACGTAGTTGACGGTGAGAATCGCGGCAATGATGCCGAGCGGAACGTTGATGTAGAAGATCCAAGGCCAGTTGTAGTTGTCCGTGATCCAGCCCCCGAGCGTGGGGCCGAGCGTCGGGCCGACCATGACGCCGACGCCGAAGATCGCCATGCCGGTTCCTGCCTCTTCGGGCGGGAACGACTCATACAGCGTGGCCTGCGCCGTCGAGAGCAGCGCCCCGCCGCCAATTCCCTGAATCACGCGCCAGAAAATGAGTCCCAGCAGCGAGTGCGATGAGCCGCAGAAGAAAGACGCGAGGGTGAAGAGAAGGATCGAGCCCGTGAAGTAGCGCGTTCTGCCGAAGTACGCCGACAGCCATCCGGACATCGGGATGACGATGACGTTGGCGATAATGTACGAGGTCGAAACCCACGCGATCTCGTCGAGCGTCGCGCCCAGATTCCCCATCATGTGCGGGATAGCGACGTTGACGATCGAGGTATCGATGAGCTCTAGCATCGCCGCCATTGTGACGGTGGCGGCGATGATGTACTTGTGCGAGTAGCGGTCCTCGGAGGATGTAGTCATCCCCGGCGACCGAAGCACGGCCATGCTCACCGGTTTGAGGTGTCTACGTGGACGTTCGCCGAGAGACCTGGTCGCAGGGGATAGTTACCCGCACAGGGCTTGGTGACGGCGATCCGCACCGGAACACGCTGTACGACCTTGGTGAAGTTTCCCGTTGCGTTGTCGGGCGGAAGGAGCGCGAACTTCGCTCCGGTCGCGCCGCTGACGCTCGCGACCTTTCCTTGCCCGACGCAGCCGCCATAGGCATCGATCTCGAACTCCACCGGCTGGCCGGGACGAATCGTGGCGAGCTGGGTCTCCTTGAAGTTCGCGGTGACCCAGACGCCGGTGTCAGCGACGATGCTGAGCAGAGGCTGTCCCGGCGCGACGAGCTGTCCTTCTTCCACTTGCTTTCTCGAAACCTCGCCGGAGGCCGGCGCGGTGATGTGGGTGTAATCGAGCTGCAGTTGAGCGTTCGCCGCCGCCGCGCGAGAGGCGAGGGAGCGCGCGTTGGCGACACGCACGCCGGCTTCCGCAGTGTTCACCATTCCGCCGCCGGCCGAGGCCTGACGCTGGGCAGCGAGAAGGTTTGCGTGGGCGACGTCCGCGGTCGCCTGTGCGGCGTCAAGCTGCTGCCTGGAGATGATCTGCTTGGCGACGAGCTCCCTGGCGCGGGCAAGATCGGCGTCAGCCTTGTTCGCGTTGGCCTGGGCGGCACCGATCTGCGCATCAAGCGCGGCACGCTGGCCGGTGGCGCTCTGAACCTGCGCCTCCGCCTGCCCGGAGAATCCGCCGCCGCCCGCCGTCGCTTCGGCAGCCGCGAGATCAGCCTGCGCCTGCTGGAGACGGACGCGATAGTCGGCATCGTCGAGCTGCACAAGCAGCTGCCCGGCGTTCACGTGATCGTTCTCGTTCACGTTGACCGTCTTCACGTAGCCGCCGACCTTGGCCAGCACCGGCACGATGTGACCGTCGACCTGCGCGTTGTCGGTCGACTGGTGCGTGCGGCCGTAACTCCATTTCTGGAACGCCCAGACGAGGAGGATCAGCGCGACGACACCAACGATGGGAAGAACAAACTTCTTCTTTTTCGACGGTGTGCCGGGCTCGGACGCGGCGGTTCTGCCGTTGCGTGAAGCTGGAGTTCCCGGGGCTTCGGTATCGATTGCGGTTGCCATAGCCTTTCCTGTATTCCTGATAGTCTAGTTGGAGTTTTGCAAGTAAATCTTCGCGATCATTTGCAAGTAAATCATCGCGATCATTTGAGGGTCGTAACGCTTCCCGTCGCGCGCGCGAGCGACACGCGCGCGAGCTGGTACAACGTCTCGGCGTCGTTCACGAGCGTCCGCGAGGACGTGAGAGCGAGCGACGCGTTCACAACGTCCGCGTTTCCGGCGACCCCGGCGTTGAAGCGGTCGCGGGCCTGCACCACTTCCTGCTCGGCCAGGCTAAGCCTCTCGGTCGCCGCACCGAGCTGCTCGCGGGCGCCGGACAGGTCGATCAGCGCGCCGCGCACGTCGGCCTGGGCCTGCTGCTCGAGATCGCGCCGGCGAATTTCCGCCTCCTTCACCACTGACTGCTGTTCCTGAACCCGCGCTTCCCGCTTGAAGCCGTCAAAAATCGGGAGCGTGACCTGCAAGCCCCAGGTGTAGGTGTTGAGCAGCTTCGCGCCGTTCTTTCCGATCACCCCATCATCGGCGACGAGACCGAGCGAGGGAAGGCGCTCGGCCTTGATGGCCGAGAGACCCTGTTTGGCCGCGCGGATGCGCTCGTCTTCGGCGAGGACGTCGGGCCGATTGCGAATCGC
>JAYWBE010000324.1:0-4266 GCA_043781715.1 Gemmatimonadaceae bacterium | reverse complement strand
TCAAAGTAGCTTCCATGACGGCGACCGTTACCTCAATGGGCACTCCCAGGGCTTCGAGCACATCGGCGCTGCCGCAGCGCGAAGTGAAGGACCGATTTCCGTGCTTGGCGATGCGGACCCCGGCGCCAGCCGCCACGATCGCAGCCGCCGTCGAGATATTGAACGTCGAGACGGCGCCACCGCCGGTGCCACAGGTATCGACGAGCGCATCGGGATCATCGGCGGCGATAGAGATCATGGCCGATCTAAGCGCTCTCACCACTCCCGCCACGATCTCCGGACTCTCTCCCGTGGCGCGAAGCGCCGACAGCAGAGCGGCGACCTGCACCGCCGTCGCCTGACCCTGCATGACGATGTT
Organism: Gemmatimonadaceae bacterium; assembly: GCA_043781715.1. Taxonomy (GTDB): domain Bacteria; phylum Gemmatimonadota; class Gemmatimonadetes; order Gemmatimonadales; family Gemmatimonadaceae; genus UBA4720. The sequence continues at coordinate 3,908 of JAYWBE010000324.1, read as the reverse complement.
GAACGCCGCCTCCGCGTCCTCTGCGGTGAGGGGCTCATGGAAGGCGAGCTTCTGAATAGCGCCGTGGAGCGCGCTCGGGGGCGGGGCGCTCATTGTGTCGGACTTACAGCGAAGAGGCTTGTTCTCTCGATGCGACGATCTGGAGCACTTCCTCGATCACCTTGCGCGAGTCCTGACCCGCCATCGCCTCGCGGAGCGTCTGCTCTACCCGGTAGATAATGTTGCCCTGGGTCTGCAGCGCTTCTCCCTGCACGTGCAGCTGCACGTGAGCCTTCTCCAGCTTGGTCACCGCGACGCGAACCTGCTCCTCGACCGCCGACAATCTCTGCGCCGTCGCTCTCGCTTCGACCGAGGCCACCTCGATCGCACGCTTCAGCTGCGTAACGCGAATGGTGTCGCCGGATCCCTTCCCGTTGAGGGCGGCCTGCGCTTCGGAGAGCTTGTGCTGGAGCTCCGCTACCGCTCGCGCGTGCTCATCGTTGAGCGAGCGAGTGAGATCTTCCAGTGCGCGGACGGCTTCCTCGCGCGCGCGCCGCTCCGCCAGGCGCGCGAATGCGAGGGCGAAAAGGTCCACCGCTGGAGCGACCTTTTCCGACAGCCTGTGACCGAAGCGCGTCTTCGGCTCCGAGAGGGAGAGCACTCCTGTTAGCTCTCCGTCAACCAACAGTCCGCGCAACAGCAGCACGCCCGCCTCCGGATTTGCTCCGACGCCGAGCAGCTTCTGGTAGTCGCCGGACTCACCGCCCAGATCGGCAAACTGGCGTCCCGCCATGAGCGAGCGGCGTATTGCGGTAGGAAGATGATCGAGCGCGACCTCTATCTGCGCGGTTCGCATTCCTTCGTGCGCCGGCACCAGCCGCTCCGACAGGAGCTCGCGCTTGGCGTCATAGACGAAGAGCGCGACGTGGCCATTGCGATCATGCTCAGAGATGTCCTGGGCGAGCGCGTTCAATGCTTCCGCCACGTTTCCGACGGAAGAGAGGACGGTTGATAGGGCGGCGAGTGTTCGAGGTGCCATCGTGCGAAATCAGGAGTAGAGCGCGGGCGTGCGGGAGGCCGTTCCACATTGACGAGCCGGCAGGTGAAAGTCAATCATCTTCAATGGGTTACGTTCCTTGACAGTGAGTCTTCCGGGACTAATTTCACGCGATGCTGTCGCGTTCCGTGCAACTTGTGTTGCACTACGATGGCGCGGGCTTTTCCGGCTGGCAGCGGCAGCCCGACGAGCGGACGGTTCAGGGTGAACTCGAGGCGGCGGTGTTCCGGCTGTGCGGAACACCCATCGCGGTCGTGGGTGCCGGGCGGACAGATGCGGGAGTACACGCGCGCGGGCAGGCCGCGGGATTGCGCGTGCCTGACAAATGGAGCGCGCTCGCTCTCCGACGATCGATGAACGCCATTCTTCCGGATGATGTATGGATTGCGGCAGCCTTCGAAATGCGTGATGAGTTTCACCCGCGATACAGCGCGGTCTCGCGCAGCTACAGCTACTACATAGGCACAGACGATCTCGCATCCTCGCCGTTTCGGCGGAACCGGGAGCTGGTCTGGAAAAAACCTCTCGACTTCGGGCGTCTCTCGGCAGCGGCGCGGTCCATCGAGGGCGAGCACTGCTTTCGCGCCTTCGCGGTCAAAGGCACGGCGCCGGGAAACGACGATCACAGGTGCACGGTATCGCGCGCGGCCTGGCGCGAGCGTGAAGGCGGACTGGCTTTCGACATTCAGGCCGATCGCTTTCTCCATCATATGGTGCGCTTCCTCGTCGGCACGATGCTCGACATCGGCGAAGGTCGCCGCGACGTGGCCGTGATCGAGCAGCTGCTCGCTCAGGACGATAACAGCCAAGTCTCTCGGCCTGCCCCGCCGCACGCTCTCTTCCTCGAGCGAGTGGACTATCCGAACGACCTTTACCTGAGAACTGAATGAACATCTATCTCGAGAGCGTGAATCTCGATGAGATCAGAAACACCGCGGCGGCGGGGCTCGCGGACGGTGTCGCATTCACACACACCGCTTCCAGCACCGACGCGCTCGAAGCCAACACCAGGGAGCGCCTCGAGGAGATTTCGCGCGAGTTTGCCTTTCCGATTTGCGTTCCGGTCGGCGCGATAACGTCAGGCGACATCTACGCCGAGGCGCGCGAGCTGGCGAAAGTTTCCGATCACGTCGTGGTGCAGATTCCGCTTGTCGAGGACTCGCTCGTTCCAATGGCGCGGCTTACGGCGGAGGGCGTGGTAGTTTGCGCGACCTTCGTCTTCAGCGCTGCCCAGGCGATCATTGCCGCGAAAGCGGGAGCTGCCGCGGTGCGGATCACTCTGGACGAGCTGGAGAGCTACGGCCAGTCAGCCACTCGAACTCTCGCCGAGATCAAGAGCGCACTCGAGGCCGTCGAGGAGGAGTGCGACGTCATGGCCGCGTCCCCTCGCTCATCGGTGCAGTTCGCGGAATGCGCGCTTGCCGGGGCGGACATCGTTTGCATTACGCCGGACGCGCTGCGAAACCTCGTGGTGCATCCGCTCAGCGACCGCGGCATCGACAAATTTCTGAGCCAGCTCGCGAGGCGGCCCAAGCCCCGTACGCCTACATGAAAATGCGCTTCGCGCCCTATCTCAGCGCAATCGTGCTGGCTGCGTGTCAGGGCGCATCCAGCAGTCCCTCTTCGGCCCAGTCAACCCAGATCGAGACAACGACCAGGGCGGTGACCGCATCGCGCCGCACGGCAATCACGGAAGCCGTGGCGCGCGTAGCGCCTTCGGTCGTCACCGTGCAGACGGAGGTAGTCGAGCGAGTGCCCGCTGATGTGTTCGAGCAGTTTTTTGGCGGCCGCTCGGGGCAGCGTTCCGCCGCCGGACTCGGCTCGGGATTCATCGTGCGCGCCGACGGCGCGGTAGTGACCAACGCGCACGTCGTCGCGGGCGCGACTCGCATCTCCGTGGCAATGAAGGATGGGACGAACTATCCCGCTCGCCTCCTCGGAATCGACGAGACAAACGATCTGGCCGTCCTGAAGATCGATGCGAAGAATCTTCCGGTGGCGCCCCTCGGCTCTTCCAGCAATCTGCTCATCGGCGAGTGGGCGATCGCGATCGGCAATCCATACGGCTTCATTCTCGCCAACTCGGAGCCGAGCGTCACCGTGGGCGTCGTGAGCGGTACCGGCAGGAATCTCGCGGCCCAGAGCGAGGGCGCCGGCGTGTACGTGGACATGATCCAGACCGACGCGTCGATCAATCCCGGGAATTCCGGCGGGCCGCTGGTCAACGCGGCCGGCGAGGTGATCGGAGTCAACAGCTCGATTTTTTCGCCGAGCGGCGGGTCGGTTGGAATCGGATTCGCTATCCCGATCAATCGCGCGCGACGGGTGACCGAAGACCTTCTTGCTCACGGCGTCGTGCGACGCCCTTGGATCGGGATCCAGCCGCAGCTCTCGCGCAGTCCCGCGACCGGCGGTTCCAGCGCGGGCGTCGTCGTAGCGTCTGTCGTACCTGGATCCCCCGCGGACCGCGCCGGGATTCGTCCGGGAGATTTGATCGTAAGGTCGCAGAATCGGGCGCTCCACAATCCATACGACTGGTACGCCGAGCTTCTGGAGCTGCGCGTGGGCGAGAGCGACTCGATCGTGGTCAAGCGTGGAGCGCGCGAGATTCCCATCAGCGTCGCGGTCGTGGATCTGCCGGACGTGAACGCGCCGCGAGTAACCGTTTTACGCGAGCTGGAGCTGATCACGCTGACGCCTCCGATCCGCGCGCAGTATCAGCTCCAGAGTCGTCAGGGCGCCCTGGTGACCAGGGCGAGCGACCGCGTGCAGCAGCAGATCGGGCTTCAGTCCGGTGACGTGATCGTCCAGATCAACCGCACGCCGATCGCCAACGCGCAGGACGTGAATCGCATTCTCACCACTTTCGGAC
>JAYWBE010000323.1:0-4272 GCA_043781715.1 Gemmatimonadaceae bacterium | reverse complement strand
CAACCCCAGAAAGAAGCCCCCAAGGGTCAGCCACTTGAAGGCGGGCAGCACCGCTTCCAGAAATTGATACGCGTGTAAACTCTGCGGCACGATCAATCCGTAGATCACACACAGGATGAAGCTGATGGCCGTAAAGAGTCCCAGCGACCAGCTCACGATTTTGATATTCAGCATTGCTAGTACTCCTTTACACGTAGCGGTTGTTCAGTGCCATGTCACGGGTGACAGTTCTTTCCTTCAATTCCCAACGCGACTGAGTCCAGCCTTTCAGTGCTGATGCCCGCCTGAACTCGTGTTCGCGGCCCGACCTCGCGCCTCGTCTTTATTTCCCTCATCCCTGCTCCGTTGCCGATCACCTCCACCGTGACCGCTGTGACCACCGTGCGCACCGTGACCGAACAGGTGCATCGCGATAAAGGCGATGAAGATCAACACCCAGAACCAGTTTGCCGTAACCCATGCCATGACTTTTCTCCTTCCGGTTTGTCGTCGCGCCTCCTCATCAATACTTGAAGAGTCGCTACGCACAGTTCTTTCCTTCCACTACCGAGTGGGACCGGCCTCAGCCTCTCAGTGCCGCGTCGCATCCGGGCGAAGCGCGTGAACGGCGACCGCTTCCACCGCGCGTTCGAGATCGGCCTCGCTGCACTGGTCGGCGTCGTACTCGACGTAGGCGGCCTCGGTGACCGGATTGACATAGGCACGTAACACTCCGGGAACCTCCTGAAGCATTTTTTCTACGGTATGCGCGGACCCACCGCTACATACGGTGCTCTCTAGCATCAGGGTCGTTGTCTTGCGTGTCATTGGACCTCCGGCAACGCTGGTTCTGATGTCAAGGTACGATCCCTTCCTGAGGGCAGCCTGAGTCGCGCGTGAGCGCTTGATGTCGCCGACCCGACGCAGGCCACCGACGCTGGCGCGCGCTTGCACTGAACGGAGAGCCATCGAGCGGCGCGAGAATCGATTTGGTCATTGTAGTATTCCTCCGGGACGTGCGCGCACATCGCTTGCAGGCCACGTTCCTCGAGCGTCTTCTCCTACTTCCCGCGCGGACGGCCGACGTGAAATACGTAGGTCGCCCACGTGACGTCCCAAAAGCCTGGCTCGGGTCCTCCCGGTGACGCAAGGAGAACTACTCGAGCGGTGCTCAGCTTCCAGGTCCCGGACTCGGTCGCTGGTATGCGCACCATACCCTCCACATCCGTGCGGAACCGGAGGTCAGTGCTGGCTTTGCGGTTGCCACTTCGACTTGTGCGGGCCTCCAGCTCCACGGTCACGTGAATGCTGAGTCCCGATAGCGGATGGCCGTCCAAGACTACCCGGAATCCCAAGGTGTCGCCCGCTGTCCCTTGCGCCGGGTCCGACTGCGGAATGAAATCGATCGGGTAGCCGGCGCCCCTGTCGAACACCCTCGGCCCAGACCCGACGTCGACTATCACCGTTGCAAAACGCTGCGATCGGAAGGTCACGGTCTCCGCCGGCCCGAAGGCTGACTCGCGGCCCAGCCGCGCCGCTTCCTCCTCTGCTCCTTGTTCCCGTAAGTGGCGCAGAAACGCGCTCTGCGCCATGCGCGCGCTGTGAGGTTTGAGGCTGACCGCGACGATATACTGGCCGGTTACGCGCGGTTTTCGCCGCAGACGGAGGTTTCTCTTGTCCGATGAAAGATCGACAACTCGCTCTTGGCCGGCGGCGCCGATGAGCCGTGCATCCGCGACCGCCGCTGGGCGGAGCGAGTAGGCGCCTTGCGGAAATCGATTGCCTGACATCCCAGCGACCGTGACGGTCGATCTGCTGCTGGTGGCGAAGCTATCGGGCATGAGCCAGAAGTCCTGCGCTTCGAGTGGACCGGCCCACAGCAGAGTGGCTAGACCGCCGCTCATTAGTAAGCCGAGCATAGCGCCCGTGCGTCCGAGCTGGCGATGGAATAGGACGGGTGTCGCAACCGTTGACAGAGCGTCACGTGGTGGCGTCACACCGGCCCCTGTGAATGCATGGGCGGCCAACTCTCGACGCGGCGGCCGAACCGTGGGAAAAAGCGTGGGGTCTTTGCGGCGTAGGTCTCCCACTTGTCGCCGAACGTCGCGCGCGCCTCTGCCTCCTCGTGCACTGCCAGCCTGACGTACATCACGACGAATACATGGCACCGAGCTGGAACCACAGCCGAGTCGGCGTGGCTCACGCAACGCCATGCGCGGCCGCCTCGCGGTGTTCCGCCCGCGCTGCGCTGGAGAATCGATTGTAAAGCCAAGCGGCTGCGGAAAACGCGAGTCCTGCAATAAGCCCCCAGCCGACCACGCCGGTGATGAAACTCCCCCATGTGACCGTGGGTGCGAGGCCGCTCAGGTCGGAATGGATCAAGTAACCGACCAGTGCCCTGGTGGCGTCTGGCGCGATGGCGAGTGCAATGGCACAGACGGCGGAAATCGCCGCGGCGACCGTGCCTACCGCGAAGCCAAAGGCACGCGCGCTGAGTGTGGAGCAATCAGATCTCATAACGACACTCCTGGAAGAAGTAGCGACGGGGTTGCTTTCTCCGTCACGCGTTAAACTCGTGCTAACTATGAACGCTGATGCTGATGCCCACCTGAGGGCCGCCTGAAGCGTTTCGATGGCGTTTCGCTAGGCTGTGACCGCCGGCCGCGGCACCGGCGTGCGCGCCCCGTCGTGATCGGGTGCATGGGAACGCCCAACCACCGCGCAGAGACGTGTCGGCACGACCTCGCCGCGACAGTGATAGCCACAGTCCCTGATCGTTTGCTCGATGGTGTCCTGCGACATCACGACCTTGTCGAAGGTGACGATGACAGAGCCGCTGACCGGGCTCGCATGCTGAAGTCCGCCTGAGTCGCGAGGATGATCAGGTCGTCGTCGGCAAACGGATCGTAACGGTGGTACCCTTCGCGAGATGGCTCGCGAGCTCTATCGTGCCGCCGTGCTCGGCGGCGACCCATTGCGCGATCGTGAGTCCGAGACCGCTGCCGCCAGGATCGCGCGATCGAGCAGGATCGGCGCGGAAAAACCGTTCGAACACACGCGGCAGATCGTCGGGGCTGATGCCCACGCCAGTGTCGCGAATCACGACGACCGCCTCGCGACCGCGGTGTGTGATCGCGACCCCGATTTGCCCCGTGGGCGATGTGTATTTGATCGCGTTCTCGATGATGTTGAGGAAGAGCTGCATCAACCGGTCTCGATCACCGCGCACTACGCTTGGCTCGATGTCCGTCACCTCGAGCCGCTGTCCGCGCGTGAGATGCCGGGCTTCGCCGAGCACCTCGAGCACGATGCGGTCGAGCTCGACGCGCTCGCGTCGAATCGGCACCCCGGCGTCGGCGCGAGCGAGGACAAGGAGATCACCAACGAGCCGTGCCATACGGTTTGCCTCGGCGGAAGCCTCCGCCACCGCTGTGTCTCGCTCGCCCTCGGACATCCTCGCCGCCTGCAGCAGGTCGAGGTTCGCCTGAATCACAGTCAGCGGCGCACGAAGCTCGTGCGATGCCGCCGAGACAAAGCGAACCTGCGACTCGTACGCGTCCTGCAAACTCGCCAGCATCGCGTTGAACGTGTGCGCGAGCCGCCCGAGCTCGTCGCGGCCTGGACCGTCCGCGACACGCTGCGAGAATTGGCGCGACTCCGCAATCGCTGCGGCGGCATTAGTCAAGGTGGCGACAGGACGGAGCGCGCGCCGTGCCACGATCCACCCCACGCCGAATGCGACAAGCCCACCGGCGAGCGCCATCGCCAGCATGAGGCGCCCGAAACCCCGCACCGCGCTGTCGATGTGGGCGAGCGGCATAGTTGCGGCGAGGTATCCGGATCTGTCTGGGAGCGGTTCGATGTAGACGCGGAGTCGATTGCCGTGAAGGTCCGTTAGGAGGCCAAAGCGGCCCGGTGCGTCCTCCGGCATGTGCAGCGCTGGGGCAAGGGCCGCGATCGCGGAGTAAGAACGGACATACGGCGACGTGAGCAGCCGGGGCAGGTCAATCGCCGGTGCCGACGTCGCATTTCGCGACTGCTCTCGCACCCGGCCGCCGCGGTCGAGAACGCGAATTCCCGCGCCGAGCAGGAGCGATGCTTCGAGGACGTCGTCTCGGTGCAACGGAGCCGTGGCTAACTCCTGGCCAACGTGCGCCGCGACGCCGTGCAGCACGCGGTCCACCTCATCGTAATGCGTTCGGCTGTGGACGGCGTAGCTGTATCCGCAGACGAAAGCGACGACGAACGTCGTGAGCGATCCGTACCAGAGCGCGAGGCGAAGGCGAAGCGACA
>JAYWBE010000322.1:0-4298 GCA_043781715.1 Gemmatimonadaceae bacterium | reverse complement strand
TGTTTGGCGAACTGGTACCGAAGGCCGCCGCGCTGAATCACCCAGAAGCCCTCGCGCGCTGGCTCGCGCCGCCCCTGCTGTTCTTCGCGTGGATCACTACGCCATTCACCTTTTTCCTCAACAGATCATCGCAGGTGATTCTGCACGCGCTGGGTCAGGAAAAGGCGGGTTCGGAGGAAGCGGTGCATTCACCGGAGGAGATCCGGCTTCTCGTCGAGCAGTCGCAGGAAGGCGGACAGATGCAGGCCCACGATGCCGATCTGATCGAGGCGGTATTCGAGTTCTCGGAGAAGAACGCGCGCGAGGTCATGACGCCGAGGACGGAGCTGGTGGCACTGCCGGTCGAGGCGACGCTGTCGGAAGTGCTGGGGGTAGTCCAGGAGAGCGGGCTGTCGCGTTATCCCGTGTACGACGAGTCGATCGACAACATCATCGGCGTCGTGCTGGCCAAGGATCTCCTCAAGCTTCTTGCTCCGCGCGCAAATACCGACGCGTTCGATCTTCCATCAATCATGCGCCCGGTGCACGTGATTCCTGGCTCGCGCGAAGTCGAAGAGGTACTCGCCGATTTCAAGCGGCTCAAGGAGCACATGGCGGTGGTGCTCGACGAGTACGGCGGGACGGCCGGTGTCGTGACAATGGAAGATCTGCTCGAGGAGATCGTCGGCGAGATTCTCGACGAGTACGACACGCCAGAGGATGCCGAAGCTCCCCTCCGCACCCGCGCGGGAGAAACGCTGGTGCCGGGGAGCACGCACATTGGTGAACTGAACGAGCACTTCACTCTCACCATCCCGGACGAGGACTACACCACCATCGGCGGCTACGTGTTCGGTGTGCTGGGCCGGCTACCAGTCGTCGGTGACCGCGTGATCGCCGGCGGCGCGATCTTCACCGTGCGCGAGATGGACGGGCGGAGGATCGAGTCTCTGTCGGTCGATCTGCATTCGCTCGGCGACCGCCGCGCGGCTGGGCGCGAGCCACAATCGACGCACACAGAAGCGTAGCGGCGATCATGCTCGACGGGTCGGCGCGATTCAGGCCGGCGATGTCGAGCGCGGTGCCGTGATCCGGCGACGTTCGCGGGAATGGAAGGCCGAGCGTCACGTTCACGGCACTGCCAAACGACGCAACCTTGATCGCCGTCATGCCCACATCATGGTAGGGCGCGATCACCGCATCGAACTCGCCGCGCATCGCGCGCACGAAAATCGTGTCGGCGGGGAAAGGCCCGCCGATTCCCGCGGCGCGCGCCGCGGGCGCGAGGAGCTCTGAGTCCTCGCTGCCGAATCTGCCGCCATCGCCCGCGTGCGGATTCAGCGCGCACAGCGCGATCCGTGGCTCGGCGATACCGAACCAGCTGCGCAGACCATCGCGCGTGATGTGGGCAACTTCAGTTATCGATTCCGCGGTCAGCTTCTCGCTCACGTCGCGGAGAGGAATGTGGGTTGTCGCGAGCACCACGCGGAGCTTGTCCGACGCGAGCATCATTGCCACGCGTGCGCCCGTGAGGTGCCCGAGCATTTCCGTGTGTCCGGGAAAGTCGTAGCCGCCGGCGTGCAGCGCTGATTTGTCGATCGGAGCGGTCACGATGCCACTTACATCTCCTCTCATCGCCAGCTGAACCGCCCGCTCGATCGCCAGACCGCTCAGTTTGCCGGCCAGCGCGGCGCCGCCTTCGACGCGCCAGCGTCCCACCGATTCTCCGACGTCAACCCCGGATGCCTCCGGACCAACCACCACAATGTCACAGCGCTCGCCGACCCGTGAGTCAGCGAGCGCTTTGGCGACGATCTCCGGTCCAATCCCGCGGGGATCCCCGACGGTCAAGGCAAGACGCGCTTTCACTTTCTACATCCTGAGCGAGACGTAGGTCTGCTTCCGCATGTCGTCGAGCAGCTGCCTGATCGATCTCTCGTCCGAGAGCTGGGCGCGAATCTGATCGCGGATCTCGCTCTCCTTGTACGCGCCGGCGTCGGTCGCCGTGACTATCTGGAGAACGGCGTACTTGGGCTGACCGCGAGGATTCGCCAGCTGGAACGGGCTGGTGATGTCGCCCGCCTTGGCGCCGGTTACAGCGGCCGTGTAGGACACCGGCAGCGAATCGCGGGGGAACGGCTGCAGCACGCCCTTCTCTTCCGTCGCATCGTGGTGCCTCGCGACGAGCGTATCGTACGACACACCGCGACGCCACTGCGCCGTCACGGTGTCAGCCTCGACCTTGGCGGCGGCAACGTCGGCAGAGTCGATCACCGGGGCGATCAGTATGTGCCGCGCTTTCACTTCAGCCGACTGCGCGCGATCGACCTTGATGATGTGATATCCGAACGCCGTCTCGATTACCGGGCTCACATCTCCGGGGCGCAGCGCGAACATCATCGCTTCGAACTGCGGAACGAGGCCGCCGCCGCGACGATTCCAGCCCAGGTCGCCGCCAAGCTGCTTGGTGCCCGGGTCCATCGACTCGCGCTTGGCGATCTGCTCGAAGTCGCCGCCCTTCCTGATTTCGACGAGCAGTGAATCGATATGCGCTTTCGCCTTCGCCTTTGCCGCCGGTGATGCCTTCGGCGCCACGACAATCTGCCTGAACGTTATTGTCGCGGGGCGCTTCTGAAGATCGGAGCGGCTGCGCTCGAACGCCGCCGTCACATCTTCCTCGGTGACGTTGACAGGCTTGGCCTTCTTCCGCAGCTCGGCGAACGCCTTCTGCTGGAGGTTCTGGCGCCTGTACTGCTCGATGAGCGACTTGCGGTACTCTTCGGGCGATCCGAGCCCCGCCTTCTTGAGCTCGGCGCGGTACTCGTCGTCCGAGCCGAATTGCGAGCGAACCTGCTTGATCTGACGGTCGGCACCGGCGGTGATGTCGGCATCCGTCACCTCGAGCTTCATCTGCTTCGCTTTCTGAACGAGAATCTCCTCGTCCACGAGCTCGCCCAGCACCGTGTGCGCGAGAGTGGACTCTCCGACCGAATCGGTGGGAAGCTTCAAGCCCTGAGCTCTACGCTGATTGATGGAGGTGAGCACATCGCTCCAGAGAACCGGTTGGTCGCCAACGATCGCGACAATGCGATCGATGGGCAGGCCCGGCGGCACGGCCTGCGCGGTCGCGGCAGGTGTCTGCGCTCCGACCCCAAACGGCGCGAGCGCGGCGGCAACGATTAATGCCTTGATCATCCCGGATCGTACCCCGCGGCCGAATCGTGGTTCGATCACTTCTTGCCGCCCGGAGAAGTCGAGGACGCAGTCGGCGGGGCCGGGACCGGTTGAGGTCCCAGAGGCACGGCCGTCGACGGCTGAGACGCCGAGCGCGCCGAGTCGGCGGAGCTGCGGATCTTGGCTGCCTCCTGCACCGCACGGTCAAAGCCGGCGTCGTTGAACGAATACTTGAACTTCTCGCGCAGAATGTTCGAGAGCGGAGTGGGAACGGGCACGAACGGCGCCTGCTCCTGCACCATGCGCGTGAAATAGGCGTCGATCCGTTTGGCGGCGAGCTTCTCGCGGTCGCCCTCGCTCTTGGCGCTGTCCGCCAGGGACGCCGGCGTCACGACCAGTTGCGCCCACGCCGACCGAACGGCGTTGGTAAAGCTCGCGCGGAGCTGCGCAAGCTCGGCCGGATCGATCTGTACCTTGGCGCTATCGGCCTGCTTCAGCACCAGCTCGTTCTTGACGAAGTTGCGAACCAGCTGCATGAGGAGCGAATCGGGTGACTGCTTGATCTGATCGAGCACCCGGGCTTGTGGCGGCAGCGTCTCCAGCCAGCCGACGAGACGGGATGTCGTGAATTTTCCGGCGGTCGATGTCGCTATCACGGTGTTGTCGCGCCGGTATGCATCGGGATCATTGCCCAGCGCTCTCACGGTGGTTGCCGCGTCCTTCTTCACTTCGATCTTGCCGTTCTGCTCGAGCTTGGCGAGGTACGTGCTCTCCGCGACGGCGACACTTCGTCCCTTCGACGCGAGCAGCAGCTGGGCCTTGATCTGATCGTAGGTTGGCCGGTGGATGATGTGAAATCCGTACTGGGTTTGAACCACTGGGGAGATGTCGCCCGGCTTGAGCGCGACGACCGCTTTCTCGAACTCCGGAACCATCGAGCCCTTCGCAAAGATTCCGAGCGATCCTCCCTGACGCGCCGATTGCTGGTCCTGGCTGTTGTCGGTGGCGGTCTTCGCGAAGTTGGCAGCAGTCACCTTGGCACGAATCGCGTCGATTTTCTTTCTGACTTGTGCCTTTTTCGCGTCGTCCATTCCCTGCGTCAGCAGGAGGATGTGGTCGGCGGCGAGAATCTGGCCGCTATCCCA
>JAYWBE010000321.1:0-4303 GCA_043781715.1 Gemmatimonadaceae bacterium | reverse complement strand
GGGATACGGACTACCGAAGTACTGGAACGAGCCGAGCGCGCTTCCGGCAATGGTAGTCGGACCATATACGCGCTGCAGCTCGGGCTTGGCTCTCGTGCTTTCGAACCTGAAGCTATTGCTGTACTGAAAGCCCCCGCCGACCTTGCCGCGCTTGGTCGTGATGACGATGGCGCCGTTCGCCGCATCGATTCCGTACAGGGCGGCAGCTTCCGGCCCCTTCAGAACGGCAAGACTTTCGATGTCGTCCGGATTGAGGTCGGCCGCCCGGTTCGTGAAGTCGATGCCTCGATTGTTGAACGCACTGGCCGAGCCCGGAGCATCAGAAGCAAGCACCCCCGTATTGAGGGTGCGGTTGTCCATCGGAAGACCATCGATGATCATCAGAGGCTGGTTGCTGCTACTGATGGAGCTGATGCCTCTGATGGTGATCGAGGAAGAAGCGCCAGGAACTCCCGAAGTGCTCGTCACTTCGACGCCGGCGATACGACCCTGTAAGGCATTAACAAAATTCTCTCTTTGCGCCTCAGCAATGTCGGCGCCCTTGACGCTCTGCTGAGCGGTCCCTAAAGACCTTTGCTGAGCGGTCTGTCCTAAAGCCGTAACCACCACTTCATTCAGAGTAGTGGCAACCTTGCCAAGCGCAAAATCCTCCGTGGCGTCTCCCACTTCCGGTACCGTTACCGCGACGCGCTGCGGCGCGTAGCCGAGTCGTCGCGTGCTTAGGAACCGCGATCCTGCCGGAGCTCCGGTAATCGTGTAAGTACCGTCTGTGCCTGTCTGCGCGCCAATCGTTGTTCCCTCGACGCGTATCTGCACCCCGGCCAGCGGCGCACCTGTTGCGGCATCGCTGATGCGCCCGCGAATGATGCCGGTGCCTTGCCCGAAAGCGAGGGCGGGAGACGCAAGCAAGGCGAGTGCGAGAAAACTCAGAACTCGACACAACGGCATGGTGCCTCCAAAATCGATTGTCAATGGTGATGCTTATGCGAAGCGAGTACCGTCAACTCAATTCTCTGCGCAAAACCATGTTTCAGTCTCCGCTCCGCCCCGCAAACCTATCTCATTCCCAGGTCGAAAAGCTGTCAAATCATTTTAGTTACAGTCCGCTAGTTTGCGACAAGGATTCTATTTCAGCAAGTCAATCGGTTGCTACGTCAGCCGATTTGCCGAGAGAGCGCACCCTTAAGAACCGAATCAGTCGGCACCGACGGGTCGTTGACAACGACTGCTTCCAGTCCTTCTATACGATGATGCCTTCAAAGCTGAGACTAGCGGCACTCACGATCGTGCTCGCGTGCACCCCGACACAACTTCAGATCCCACTGACTCCAGGGGTCGACGCATCAGCGCGACGGATGCTCGGATCCGCCAAACCGGGCGCGACGACGCCGCTCTCCGCCGCGGACCAGCGCTGGGTCGAGAAAACGCTCGCCTCGCTCACGCTTCGCGAGAAGATCGGACAGCTGATCATGCCGTGGGTTGGCGGAGACTACGCCGCCGTCGGATCGCCGGAGTTCGAGCAGGTTCGCAGATGGGTGCAGGACGACGGCGTCGGAGGACTCGTTCTCTCTATTGGTCTTCCACTCAGCTACGCCGCGAAGCTGAACGAGCTGCAGACCCGAGCTAGAGTTCCGCTCCTCATCGCCTCCGACATGGAGAACGGCCCGGGCATGCGCCTCGGCAACATCTACGCGCTGCCATCGCTCCTTCCCCAGGGCGGAGGGACCATGTTCCCGCCCGTGATGGCCCTCGGCGCCATCGGGTCCGATGAGCTCGCCTACAAACTCGGACAGGTGCTGGGCACCGAGGCGCGGGCAATCGGAGTGCACATGGTCTTCGGACCAGTGCTGGACGTGAACTCCAATCCGCTCAATCCGGTCATCAACACCCGCTCATTCGGAGAGAATCCGCTGCTCGTGAGCCGCCTCGCTCTGGCGTACATCCGCGGCGCGAGATCCACCGGCCTGATGAGCACGGGCAAGCATTTCCCTGGTCACGGTGACACGGACATCGATTCACACCTGGACCTGCCGACGATTCGCGCCGATCGGGCGCATCTCGACTCGGTCGACTTCCCCCCCTTCCGCGCGGCCATCGGCGAAGGAATCGATGCGATCATGACGGCACACATCGCCGTCGTCGGCGTCGAAGGCACCGATGCAGGACCAGCCACGCTATCGCACGGATTCATGACCGGGATTCTCCGCGACGAGATGCACTTCGGCGGCGTCCTTTTCACTGACGCGATGACGATGGGTGGAGTCGCAAAGCGCTACGGCGCAACCGAGCCGCTCATCATGGCGGTCGAGGCCGGCGCCGATGTGCTGCTCATGCCCCGAAACGTCCCGGACGCCATCACTACTGTGGTCGACGCCGTCAAGAGCGGACGGCTGACTGAATCGAGAATCGACGCGTCCGTGCGTCGGATTCTTGCCGCGAAGACGCGCGCCGGACTTCGTACCGGAAGACTTGTCGATCTGAACGCGGTCGATCGCATCGTCGGCATTCCGGAGCACACGAAAATCGCGGATGAGGTTGCCGAGCGCTCGATCACGCTCGCACAGGACAAAATGAGTCTCGTACCGCTGGCGGTGGACTCGACCAGAAAGATTCTATCGATCACTTACGCCGATCCTTCGGATCTTGTAGCCGGCCGTGCCTTCAATTCCGTGATCGCTGAGCGGCTCCCCGAAACCCAGATGGTGCAGGTGGACAGCAGAACCACCGAGCCCGAGTACGCAACTCTGGCCACCCGGGCCGACTCGGCCGCCCTCCTGTTGGTCTCGGTTTACGTTTCGCCCCGCGAATTCGCGGAGTCTGTGCGGACACAAGGGGGTTTTGCCCAGTTCGTCGAAAAACTCGCGTTGTCCGGGAAGCCCATAATCGTCCTCTCTTTTGGGAGCCCGTACCTCCTCAGCGCGTTTCCTTCGGTGTCCTCGTACCTGCTGGCGTGGGGCGGCGCTCCGATCAGTCAGCGCGCCGCCGCCCTCGCACTTCTGGGTGGGCGTGAGATCAACGGGCGACTGCCAATATCGTTGCCGCCCAGCGTTCCATTCGACGCCGGGATTTATCGGTCCCAGACCCGGACGCATAATCCATGATGTCTTTCGCCTCGCTTGCCGCTTTCTTCGTCGCTGCTTTGGTCGCGTGCGCCCCGCCGCCCCAGGCCCACGTTGCCGCCGCCGCACCGCCGCCGATCAAGTACGTCCCACCAGAAGTCGGCCTCCACAACTCCGGACTCGACACCGCCATCGCGGGCAAGCTCGATAAGATCGTCAAGACGGCGATCGAGGAAGCGGTGGCTCCGGGCGTAACAATCGCCGTCGGACGCAACGGACACATCGCGTACATGAAGGGCTACGGCTACATCGACTGGAATCAGCCGGGATCGCCCGCAGCTGACACTAACACGCTCTACGACCTCGCTTCGCTCACCAAGGTGATCGCCACCACCACGCTGGCGATGATTCTCGAGGAAACGGGCCAGCTGGACATCAGCCGTACGGTGGTCTCCTACCTTCCCGAGTTCAACTCACCGGAGAAGGCACAGATCACGGTGAAGCAGATTCTTACACACAGCGGCGGGCTGGAGGCGGGCGCGAATATCTACGGCACCGCGCGCGGCCGCGATCAGTACCTCTATCAGATCAACGCGCGCCCGCTCGAGTACACGCCCGGATCCAGCATGGTCTACAGCGACTGGGACATGATCCTCCTTCAGCTGGTGATGGAGAGAATCACCGGCAAGACGCTCGACGTCCTCGCCAACGAGAAGATCTTCAAGCCGCTGGGCATGATCGACACCCAGTTCCAGCCGCCGATCGCGCTGCGTCCGCGCATCGCGCCCACGCAGGTCGACGAAGCGCGGGGGGGACTGCTGTGGGGAACGGTGCACGACGAGAATGCATGGGCGATCGGCGGGGTCGCCGGACACGCCGGGCTCTTTTCGACCGCCAAAGATCTCGCGCTCTTCTCGATGATGATCCTGAACGGTGGGGAAGGAGCGAACGGAGTTCGCATCGTCAAGCCGGCGACGATCGCGCGCTGGACGGCGCGCCAGGGAAAGGAATCAACCCGCGCACTCGGGTGGGATTCGCCCGAGGGCGGCTCGAGCGCGGGACAGTTCTTCTCGCCCTGGAGCTTTGGCCACACCGGATTCACGGGTACCTCGATCTGGATCGATCCCGAGAAGGATCTCTTCGTTGTGGTCCTCACCAACCGCGTGAATCCGACGCGCAACAACACCCGGCACGTCCAGCTGCGCCGCGACGTCGCTGACGCCGTCCAACAGGCGGTGCTCGGC
>JAYWBE010000320.1:0-4355 GCA_043781715.1 Gemmatimonadaceae bacterium | reverse complement strand
ATCGCCTTCGGTTTCTTGCTGTTGGCTGCTGTTGGCATTTCTAACCTACCTTCTCCAAGGCGACTTCAACGCTCTGCCCATCAAGGTCGAACGCATGCGTCGCGTGTGTTCTGTCGATTTGCTCGTCCACAGAGACCGTCAGGGCGAGTACTTCATCGGCGATCCATTTCTGGAAAGCCTTCACCGCTTCCTGAATCTCCGCACCACCCGCAACGAAGAGCGTGATGCGATCGCTCACGGCGAAACCCAATTCTTTCCTCAACCGCTGAACGCGGCTCACCACTTCGCGCGCGAGTCCTTCCAGACGCAGCTCGCGCGTTACAACCGAATCGAGCGCGGCAAAATAGCCTCCTTCCTCCTTCACCACCAAGTCCCCGGAAGCGGTCCGCACGACCGTCAGATCCTCGGGGCTCAGCTCCCGCGACTCATTTCCGACCGAAACGTAGAGCGGTTTCCCCGCCTCGAACTCCCTCAGCGCCTCGCTGCTCAGTGCCTGGACCGCCTCGGCGGCGAGGGGGGTATCCTTGCTGAATTTCTTACCCAGCGATCTGAAATTCGGCCTGGCTTTTAAAGTTACTAGATCGTCGGCGCTGGAGATGAATTCGACCTTTTTTATGTTGAGCTCGGCCGCCAAAAGGGGGCTCAGCTCCTCCAACATACCCTCTGCATGCGTCTGGGCTCCCTTCGAAACTGCTCCGTGGATAGGGACGACGCATACCAGCCGGGCCAAGGGTTGACGCACCTTGACACCGGCTTCCTCTCGGGCGGCACGGCTCAGCGTAGCGAGGGTCCGAATGTGCACCATCGTACGCTCCAGATCGACATCGATCGCCCCTACTCCGGAGGCGCCCCGCGTGAACGGCGCCAGGTGCACTGAGCCGCCCGTGAGCTCGCGATGGACCCAGTCGGTGATGAACGGAGCGAACGGTGCGAGCAGCCGGCACGTGACCGCGATGATCTCGTGCAGCGTCGCGAACGCGGCGCGATTGTCCGCGTCATCGACGTCGTAGAAGCGATGGCGGCTCTGGCGCACATACCACTTCGACACGTCCTCGTCGAAGAAAGTCATCACCGCCTTGGCGGCGTTGGTGGCCTCGTATCGGCCCAGCAGCTCGTCGGCCTCGCGCTCGACACTGGCAAGCCGCGACAGAACCCATCTGTCCAGCAATGGACGATCCTGTGGCGCCGGATCCTTGTCGGATGGCGACCAGCCGAAGTTCGCGTACTCCGCAAAAATGCCGGTATAGACATTCTTGAACGTGAGAAGGAACCGGCCCGCGGTGTCGCGGATCCCCGCCTCGTCGAAGCGGCGCGGCGTCCAGAGCTGGCTCGAGGTCGTGAGGAATAGCCGGACCGCGTCGGCACCGTAGCGCGGAATCACGGACGCGGGATCGATGATGTTCCCGAGACGCTTCGACATTTTCTGTCCATCGGCGTCGAGCACCAGATCGTTGACGACGACGGCGCGGTATGGCGCGGTGTCGCCGACGACCGGTGAATGCGCCTCGTGGGCGAGCAGGTTGTTCGGCAGCGCATCACCGAGACCGGTGGCGATCGCGAGCAACGAATAGAACCATCCGCGCGTCTGGTCGATTCCCTCGGCGATGAAATCCGCGGGGTAGTAGCGCTCGAACTTGTCGCGGTTCTCGAACGGGAAATGCCACTGCGCGAATGGCATCGACCCGGAATCGAACCAGGCGTCGATCACCTCGGGCGTGCGCGTCATCGTGCCGCCGCATTTGCATTGCCAAGTGTAGCGATCGATGAACGGCTTGTGCGGGTCGAAGTTGTCGGCGAGCGCGACACCGGACCTCTCCGACAGCTCCGCGTATCCGCCGATGGCTTCCGCGTGCGAGTCGTCCATATCGCACACCCAGATCGGAAGCGGCGTGCCCCAGTAGCGGTCACGCGAAACAGCCCAATCGATGTTGTTGGTCAGCCACTCGCCGAAGCGGCCGGCTCCGGTTTCGGCTGGATGCCAGTCGACGCGCGAGTTGCGGACCAGCATTGCGTCCTTGAACTCCGTCGTGCGGATGAACCAGGAGGTATGAGCGTAATAGAGCAGCGGCGTCTCACAGCGCCAGCAGTGCGGATACGCGTGCTCGTGCAGCGTCGATTTCCAGAGCAGGCCGCGGCGCTTCACCTCTTCGAGAATGACGGCGTCCGCGTCCTTTACGAACATCCCGCCCACGAGCGGCATGTCGGCCGGGAACTCGCCGCGGAGATTTACGGGCTGGAGGAACGCGAGTCCGTTGCGCTGCCCCGCCGAGTAGTCGTCGGCGCCGAACGCGGGAGCCATATGCACGACGCCGGTTCCTTCGTCGGCGGAGACGAACGACTCGCCGACGATTATTTGGTGCTTGCCCTCCTTGTACTCCACCCAATCGAGCGGCCGCTTGTACCGTTTGCCGACGAGATCGCTGCCACGGAAGGAGCCCACCGTCTCCCAGCGGCCCGCGAAATCGTCACCCAGAACAGCGGGTGTGCGAGAGAGAGCGAGGATGATCGTCTCGTCCGTTTCAGATTTTCTTTTCCGCAGCTCGACGTACTCGAGCGCCGGGTTCACCGCGAGGGCGACGTTCGAGACGAGCGTCCAGGGGGTCGTCGTCCAGACCAGGATGCGCCGCCGCGTCTTCGCACCCTTGTCCTCGACAAGATCGAGCGCGATGTAGGCGCTCGGATCCTTCACATCCTTGTAGCCCTGCGCGACTTCGTGGCTCGAGAGAGTCGTCCCGCAGCGAGCGCAGTACGGCAGGACCTTGTGGCCGCGGTAAAGGCGGCCGCCGCGGAACATCGTGGCCAGCGCCCACCAGACGCTCTCGATGTAATTGTTGGAGTACGTGACGTACGGATCGCTGTAGTCGAGCCAGTACCCGATCCGCTCGCTCAGCTCTTCCCAGTCGGTTCGGTAGCGCCACACGCTCTCACGGCACATCTCGTTGAACCGCTCGACGCCGATCTTCTCGATCTGGTCCTTCGCCGTCCGAATGCCGAAGTCCTTCTCGATTCTCTTCTCGACTTCGATCTCGACGGGAAGGCCGTGCGTATCCCAGCCGGCTTTGCGCGCGACGTGATTGCCGCGCATCGCGCGGTAGCGGCAGAAGAGATCCTTCACCGTTCGCGAGAACACGTGGTGGATTCCGGGCCGCCCGTTGGCGGTGGGTGGGCCTTCGAAGAAGACGAACTCGGGCTTCCCCTCCGCCTGGGCGAGGGTCTGCTGGAAAAGATTTTCCTCTTTCCAGCGGGCGAGCATTTCCTTCTCGAGTTCGTCGGGCGAGCGATCGGTCGGCAGCAAGCGGAAGCGTCTGCCCTTCTCGTCTCCCCCCGCCGCGGCCGGCACGGGGCGGACAGGGGTCATTCTCTGGGCGACCCCGAGGAGTTGGAGCCCGCGCCCCGCAGAGTGCTCGCCACGACTTGTGAATCAGACGCCTCGACCTCTGACAGCTGGCGCGCGATCAGGGTCCGCATCTGCGCCAGATACGTGCGCCGCGAGCGATCGAGATTGTCCAGCTCCTGCTCCATTCGCCGCACGTCGGACTTGGCCGACTCGATGATCCGCTCGCCCTCCGCCTGCGCCTCGCGCAGAATGAGCTGCGCCTCGCGCTCCGCCTGCTCTCGAACCTCGCCGCGGAGCTGCTGCGCCGCGATGAGCGCATCGTTCAGCGCCTTGTCGCGCTCGCGGAATGCGCGGAGCTGCTCGTGAAAGCTCCTGGCCTTCGAGTCGAGGTCCTGATTGATGCGCGTGAGCCGCTCCATCTCCTCCGCGACCTGATCCCTGAACTGATCAACGCGCGCGCGGTTGTAGCCGCGCAGCGCCCGGCCGAAGTCGTAGCGGCGCACGTCCAGTGGTGTAAGATGAAATGATTCGTCGATCATTTATCCCTCGCTCCGAAGAGGGTGGTCCCGAGCCGCACCAATGTCGCGCCTTCTTCCACGGCGATCTCGTAATCGTTCGACATACCCATCGACAGCTCCCCGGCCGGATGCCCAGCCACGATCAATTCTTCGCGTGCTTCGCGAGCCTCCGCGAAAGTGCGATGGAGCTGCGACTCCGTTGCGCTAAAGCTAGCCATTGTCATCACTCCCCGAACCCGGATGCCCGATAGCGAAGCGACACGCTCGGCTTCCGGGAGAAGGTCGGAGAGAGTGTATCCGCCCTTTGAGACTTCTCCCGAAAGATTCAGCTCGATCAACACGTCCACCGCCCGGCCGCGCCCGATTCCAAATTCGGACACTGCGTCGGCGAGCCGCGAGCTGTCGAGCGAATGCAGCAACACGAACTGCTCCAGCGCCTTCACCTTGTTCCGCTGAAGATGTCCGATGAGATGCCAGCGCACCGGCACATCGACCGCGGC
>JAYWBE010000319.1:0-4412 GCA_043781715.1 Gemmatimonadaceae bacterium | reverse complement strand
GAGCAGGCACCTTCTTCCGCGCGACGAGCACGCGATGAGGAACGTGTTCTGGCTTTCAGCGATTCCAGCGGCAATCGCGATTGTGATTCTGATCGTAGTTGTGCGCGACATACCGCGCCGCGACAGCGGCGCCAAATCCGGGGAAGCCGGCGGATCGGCCAGCCTGGGCGGCCGCTTCTGGGGGTACCTCTTCGTCGTCCTGCTTTTTACGCTCGGAAATTCCACCGACGCGTTTCTGCTGCTCCGGGCAAATCAGCTCGGAGTGCCGGTCGCGCTGGCGCCGATACTCTGGGCCGTGCTCAACTTCGTGAAGTCGGCGACGGGCACCTACGGCGGACAGCTCTCCGATAGAATCGGGCGTAAGCCGCTGATTGTGGGAGGGTGGCTCCTCTACGCCGCGGTGTATTACGCGTTCGCGTGGGCGGGCACACCGTGGCAAGCGTGGGCGCTGTTCGCAGTCTACGGAATTTTCTACGGCATGACGGAGGGCACAGAGAAGGCGCTCGTCGCCGACATCGTTCCCACCGTTCGGCGCGGGGCGGCGTTCGGATGGTACAACCTCGCCATCGGACTGGGCGCTCTTCCGGCGTCTCTCATCTTCGGCTGGATCTGGGACCGATCGGGGTCGCCGAGCGCGTTCGTTTTTGGCGCGACGCTGGCGCTTATGGCGGCGATTCTCATGGCATTGATCGCCCCTTCATCGCAACTGAGCGAGGTGAAGTGATCTCGTAAGCGGTTCGCGGATTACGCTTGCTCCTCCACGAGCGAATAGAGTGCGCGCTTCACCAACCGCACTACTTGCCGAGGAGGCAGTATGAAACACAGACATGGCGAAGGAGTTCTTTTTCTGGGCCTGTTCGCGGCACTCATTGCCTGCGCCGACCCCGCTAGTCGCACAGCCGGCCCTACCGGGTCGAAAGACATTGTAACCGAGCCTACGCCCGCGTCAGCGAGCGAGGAACGCGTCGCGCTGACCAAGATCGCGCGGCTGGTGGCGGTGGCGATGGACAACGAGCCGGCGCGGCAGCATCTCAAGCGCGATATGCGATCGGCGCCCTTTCACGAGCACAAGCTGGAGCTCGCAACCTATCTGCGCTCGAAGGACGGTCGAGCGCTTCTCGAGAGCATGGCACGGCTGACCCGCGGTGGCGAGGGCGACGTGTTCGGCGCGCTGTCCGCGATTCGACCGCTCGAGTTCTATATGCCGGTGGAGAAGCATCGCGAATCGTGGACGGGCAAAGCGGAAGTTCTCGTGGTTTCGCAGCTCGACGAGTCGGAGCCGATCGTGGCGTTTGACCAGAGGGGGAGAGAGGTCACGCTCGACCGTAAGGTCGCGCCGGATCAGCCGACGCTCTCGATCGTGCCGGTGGAAACGCGATTCGACCAGCCGATGACTCCGGCCGCGTCGCGGAACGTTCGCGATCAAAGCGGCAACGCGATCGGAACGCTCGAGCCAATGGTCCCCAAGGGATCCAGCCTCATTGCCTGCGGCGAGACGTGCGGGGGCGGTGGCAGCAATACGCCTTCCATCCAGCCGGGACTTTACCTAGAATTTTCGCGGATACTGGACGCCAAGGAGCCGTGGTTTCGGGGCAATCCCGAGATAGAGGTCCATATTCAGGGACCGAATACCCCGTTCGCTCCCACCTATGGGGAGGATCTGTCGTGCTCAGGCGAGCACGCGTACGATTTCAGAAAGGTGTTCGACCAGAACGTAGGGTTCTGGGAAGGCAGAGTGATGCTATTTTCGGCCGATGAAACGGTGGCATTCGCGAACAAGTTCAACCAGGGTTTTCACGTCCTCTTCTGGGAGGACGACAACCAGCCTTGTATCCTCAAGCTCGATTCCAACGTACTGGTCGACCTGCTAAAATCCACGGCGAATGCATTCAGCACGGTCGCCATCAAGGTATTTCCCGGGGCATCGCCCGCAGTGATGGTCGGAGTTTTCCTGGGCACGTTCTTTTCAAACCCTGGCGCGTGGATGCTGACGAACGATGACTTTCTGGGGGCCGCCGTCGATCAGGCGAGCGCCGGTTACTCGTATCCTGGCAACACGCATGTGATCATGGATGGAACCACGCTCAATGGGCGCGCGACGATCGTTTACCGGCAATAGCGAACTGGAGGAGAGATGTCACGTTTACTGCTGGCACTTTGCACCGGGACCTGCATACTCATCACGGGGCCGACTCTAATGACTGCTCAAGAGCGGAACTACGACGAAAACGCGCTTCGCATCGACGAGCACCGCGGGACGATCAGCATCGTTCGCGGCGTCTCGGAAACAGTCGTAGCGAAGATAGGAGTTTTCCGTGCGGTTGATGTGGCAGCCGTTGTAAGTCCGTCTCCCAAGGCGGTAGCGGAGGCGACGGTTTTTCAGCGCAATTACCGCCCGGGAACGTGGATAGCGTCTCTTGGAATAGTGACTCTTGGCGCCGCAATAGGAGCATCCCGGATTTCCGGCATGAACCAGGCGATTTCCACGTCCTTGACCATAGTGAGCGTCTCGTTAATCACGTATGGAGGGTCGAGACTGGAGACCGCCCATCGAGCGCTTGCCAAGGCTATCTGGTGGTACAATCGTGATCTGAAGTAATAGCAAGAATTGTTTTCCTCGGGTCGCTCAATCGTCTGTAAGGAACAGATTCGCGATCAATGAGGATCAATGAAGTCAGGAATTCTTCGGGCGCTGCTGATTGGCGCCTCGGTTAGTGGAGCGACGGCCGGCGCCCAGACGGTAAGTCATGCGGCGCCGCCCGTTGCAAACTCGGAATCCGGAACGGTCGCAGGTTCCGCGCGCACAACCCCGCCGAGCGATTCGTCCCACAGCTACGACGCGCAGGCACTGCGCTTCGAGTCGCGTTGGGGCAGCGCTGACATCATTCGCGGCGCCGATGGACCCGTGATCGGCACCGTCGGATGGTTCCGAAGCTTCGACGTGGGGAAGCTGGTCGGATCGTCGCCGCAGGCGGTGACGGAAGCGCGCGCCTTCAAGACGAACAACTTCCGCGGTTCCCTCGTAGGTGGGCTCGGAGCGGTCACGCTCGTGGTTGGTGCCGTCGTCGCGAGCAACAGCTCGAATAACGCAGCGAGCCCGATCCTCATCATCGCGGGCGCCGGAGCGATGGGATGGGGCGCGCTGCACCTGAACGCGGGGTACTCGGCCTTGTCCCGGGCGTTTTGGTGGTACAACCGGGATCTCGTGCGCTGACTTATCGCCGCTTCCGGCGGCGATAACCCATCCAGCCCACAAGAGCGAGCAGCGCGAGCGGGATGACGACACCGAGCGATGCGACGACGCCGGCAACGAGGGCGACGAAGTTCTTCCACGCGCGATGAAGCGCAGCGGCGATCGGATTCTCGCCAGGTGTGTTGCCCAGTATCGCTACCGGCTCGTGGACGGTGATCGTGAGCGTGCTGATCGCCGCGCGCGAGCTCAGATAACGAAGTCTCCCCTCGTAGCGCTCGATCTCCTCGCGCACGCGCGCCAGCTCGCGCTCGACGCGCAGGACTTCGTCGAGCTTCCCGGTTCTGGTGGAAAGGAGGGTGATCAGCCGCTCCTCGAGACGGCGCGCGTTGCTCACGCGGGCAGTGACATCGACGAACTCTTCACCGACGTCCTCCGCCGTGGAGTTGACGGTCTCGACCTTCCCGATCGTGGATAGCG
Organism: Gemmatimonadaceae bacterium; assembly: GCA_043781715.1. Lineage (GTDB taxonomy): Bacteria > Gemmatimonadota > Gemmatimonadetes > Gemmatimonadales > Gemmatimonadaceae > UBA4720. Next base: position 742 of record JAYWBE010000319.1, on the reverse strand, counting down.
AGCCCACGGCCTGATCGTATTTCAGCGCGGGAATCTTGAGCTCGAGCGTCGCCTGCCTGATCTGGTCGCGGCCTCCGCTGATCGAGGAGTTGGTGATGTATCCTCCGACCTGCGCGGTTAGCTGGCGAATTCTGAGAATTGCCGGATCGACCTTGTCCACCTCGATGAAGGCCTGCCCGTTCCGAATCATCATTGCTGGCGCGATCGCTGTGGCACCGTTCACGTTCTGAAGCGCATCGGGGCCCGAGTTCCCCTGAGATGCCCCCTCGTCAGCCGCGGGCGCCGGGGATCGGGCAACGATGTTGGAAGTGGCCGTCGCGGCATCGGCTAAGAAGCCGCCCAGGGCGCCGGATTGTCTAGCCGGCATGCCGGGGGTTGGCGCTCCGACGCGCCGCCCCAGTGCTTTGGAAAGAGCGTCCTGTCTGTTGGCCGCGACACCGCTGCTATCGGCCGCGGAAGAAGAATCGCCGCCACACCCGGTGAGGGCGCAGGTGGCGATAACGAGCAAGGCTAGTGCTTTCATTTCTGACTCGGTTGAGGTCTCAGTGGAGACGCCAGCCGAGTCAGTTGTTGCACAGCTATGACCTTAACAGCACTTCGATCCCGCCTTGTTGTAGCGGTCGTTCATACGCGTGTGCCGGAACTCGGTCTCGGTCATTACCCGATCGCCGGGATGGGCAGACCGCATGTGCCCGAGGTAGCGCTCGTAGTCGGGGACGCCGAGCACTGCTCGGACCATGGA